>JAHDIL010000040.1 GCA_020630835.1 Verrucomicrobiota bacterium | reverse complement strand
GGAGCAGGCTTTACTTCCGTAGGCTCCTTTTTTTCCGTCACAGGTGTTGGGTCCGGTTTGCGAGAGACTTCAGTCGTATCATTGGCTGTGTAGCCGAGCTTTTCTTCGCGACCACAGGTCTTTAGGGAGACCAGCGAGATGATCGCAAGTATCACGACGATCAAGCAAAAGACGAGCAGGTTAGTTTTATTTTGGTTCATGATGGGCAACAAAATTAGGTTCGTTACAGGGGGGTGGAGTTCTGACTAAGCAATCTTCCTTCCAACTCAAGTGAAAATACTGGATGATTTAGCAATTTATGGCCCTTGGGGCGCTTAACGGCAACTTTCTGAGAAATGAAGGTCGTAAGTTTAGACTTTAGTGATAGCTGAAACCAGATCCTCTCTCCTCGTGGTGATGGTGTTGCGATTTGTTAGGTTTTTGATCTGGATCTCGGGGAATTCACTGCCGATCACTACGGCAAGGCGCGCGCCCGTTTGTTCCGCAGCCTGAAACTGCTTTCCGACCTTTTGTATAGCGAGTGGTGTAAGGCAGCTCAAGCCGGCATCACGGGCATCCTGCGCACAAGCAAGTAGGTCGGGATAACGATCCTCGTCTGCTAGGATGAAGGCGATGTCGGTAGCCTCTTGTTCCGCAAGGGCCTCGGTCATTTTGTGGTTGGCGTGTGGCGTCTCTTTGATCAGATCCAGGATGACCATATCCCCCATAGCGAACCCGAAGGCTGGTAAATCGACATTCCCGATCAGCTTGACCAGCTGGTCATAGCGACCGCCTCCGGCGATGGCTCTCATTCCTTTGCTGACATCAAAGATCTCGAAGACCGTGCTCGTGTAATAGGCCAGTCCGCGGACAATGCTAAGGTCGATCTTAACATAGTCGGACAACCCTCGCGCCTCCAGTGATCGCATAACCTCTGGTATCCGGTTTGATACAGCAGCGCCTTGGGCAATGAACTCGTCGATCTGAGTTTTCTGCAAGTTGAGCTCGGAAAGGGAGGCTTCCAGTTTTTCTGCTGGCGTGCGCCCCATTTTATCAATGATTTGTAAAAAGGTGAGCGTTTGCTCTTCGGTCAGCCCGTTGTTTTCGGCGAAATGCACCCAGGCGTTTCGGTCACTTAGTCCTATCTGGAAGTCGTCCTTTGTGAAACCCAGCTCGCGCATAAGATCGATGGCTAGGCTGATTAATTCCGCATCGGCCTGCGAGGAGTCGTCCCCTAAGGTGTCGCAGTTGAACTGGTAGAACTCACGACCTCGACCTTTTTGATGGCGTTCGTAACGGAAAAACTGACCAATAGAGAACCAGCGCATGGGCTTGCGATAATCGCGTTGGCGTGCCGCTGCCATGCGCGCAAGGCTAGGGGTCAACTCAGGGCGCATCGAAACGGCGCGATCTCCTTTGTCATCAAAACAGAATAGCTGATTGACGATCTCGTTACCGGACTTCTTCTGGTAGAGTTCAGTGGGCTCGAGCACGGGGCCGTCGTATTCCTTGAACCCGTAGCGGGCGGCAATGCGACGCCAAACGGAGAAGATATAGTTGCGATGCGCGCAGTCCTCGGGATAAAAGTCGCGAAAACCGGGGAGCGTTTTGAAGGTTTGAGCCATAGAACGCCGATAGTAGGCGCATTTGGCATGATTTCCAGTGAGCAATGGGGGAGGGGCGGGGGCAATCTTGTTGCTGTGGAAAGAGGGGTCGCTTAGTCTAGTTGCTTTATGATCTGCCCCCTCCCGCCTCGACTCATTCTGGCTTCAGGTTCGCCGCGGCGAAAAGATTTGCTGGAAGAGGCCGGTTTTAGCATAGAGGTTATGCGTCCGGACGTAGATGAGCTTGAGGATCCGGCTATCCCCATTCGGGAGCTGACGGTGATTAATGCTCAATTAAAAGGAGCTGACATCGCGGCGCAGCATCCGAAAGCTATCGTCATCAGCGCTGATACCTTGGTTTTGCTCGGTGATGTGGTGTTCGGTAAGCCTGCCGACAGGGCAGAAGCGGAGAGCATGCTGGCTCAGCTCAGCGGCCGCATCCATCATGTGTTCACGGCAGTGTGTATTCAGTGCCGCCATCGAGAGTTGGTTGACTCCTTTGCGGTGGCGACCGCTGTGCGGTTTCGTGACCTCGACAGCGATCAGCGGCGGGCGTATCACAAGCTCATTGATCCGATGGATAAAGCAGGTGCTTATGCAGCGCAGGAGGAGGGGCATCGCATTATTGAGGCGATGGAGGGATCAAGGACGAATGTGATCGGGCTGCCCATGAAGGAGGTGAAGGAGAGCCTTTTGGGTAGCTTTGGTTATCCCGCCTTTTAGGGGGCGCAGAGCGATGTGACCCTTCTCATGGAGCAGGCTTGATCGCTGCCATTGGGATACAAAAAAAAGGCCGCAGTTTCCTGCGGCCTTTCGAAAGTTAGCTAAGCTTTGTAATCAAATTAATATTTGATGTTAGCTTCGATGGAGAGGCGTGTGCGATCCGCTGCGCCACTTGAGCCAAAGAACCAAGCGCCCTTCCCGAGAAGAGTAACATTGTCGCTGATCTTCTTAACGAGGACGAGGTCAAACTCATTGCCGAACGTAGTGTCGAAGCTTTGGTCTTGGAAGTGATGGAAGGCTCCAACAACTTTGACGCCACCAACCTTGGTTGTTGCGGAAACATAAAGATCGGAGAGTCCAGCGGCAGGATACCTGGGGATAGTTAGATCTGCAAAACCATTAAACTTGTGGTTTGTTCCAAGTGGAGTTGTAAATCCTGCGCCAAGGCGCTCAAAACCGGCTGTTGTAGTGATCCCTGCAAATTTTCCGGTCAGCGCTACGTGCTGATAATCTGCGCTGTAGCCATTGGGGATGGGATTGTCGTATGCGTCGGTCTGATAAGCAAACTCCGCATAGTAACTGAGCCCTTCAGCAAGATCGCCGGAAAGATAGGCACCGAAGGTGTTGCTCGAAGCAGCTGACCCACCAATCTGGTTTGTCAGGTCAAGCAAGTAGGCATAGGCGGTAAGTTTGCCGAAAGGCAAATCCCCGAAGCGAGCTTCGATCAAGTGGCTGTTTCCATCGAAGTCAGTCTGACCTGCTATTGGAAGAACTTCAGAACCGAAAATCCTGTTCACCTGATTGATGTAACCATAGTAGAGCTCAACTCCGCCAGGAGTCTGGTAAGTGATGGTAGCAGCGTCATAGGTCTGCATGTTTTGGCGCCAAGCAACACCACCAACGAAACGCTGGTTTCCAAGAGCGATGGCCTGACGACCAACCTTGATAGCGTAACCTGCATCCGCGTTGTCGTAGCTTACCCAAAGTTGATTCACTTCATGAGACTCAGGATCGGCAATTACGCCTGTCCGGTTTGGGGAAAGAGAGAGTGGGCCGGGAGCATAAGGTGGAACACTTGCTCCGGGAGAAAAGTAATCGCTGCGGTCGAGTGCAAGCGTGCCCTCATATTCGGCATAAGCTTGGAAACCGTTGAACTTAGCCGTCTTCAATCCAACTCGGTTGCGGACGGTTGCAGCGTTAGCGATGTTCAAGCCCTGGAAGTCAGCATACTCATAACGGAAGCGAGTATCCAGCGTGGGAGTAATGAAAGCAGGCTTTGCGTCGTCGATGACGAGCTTGCCTCCTTCAGCGCTACCTGTGTAGGTATCACCGGCGAATGCAGACGTAGCCAATCCGGCTAGGGCTGCCAATCCTGTTGTGAGTTTGAGTGTTTGCTTCATAACGTGATGGCTAGAATGAGACAACATTCTCTCCTCTTGGCGAATAAAAAAAAGAATTTCTTAGAAAAAAATTCTAATTATTTCGATGAGTTTCACTCATCTCTCGCAGGAATGAGAGTTAGTTCAAATCTGATTTGGTGGCCTAAGTTATTGAGCTGCAGTCGACTATAGAGCCTGTCGATTCAGGGCAAAGCTGGCCGAATTGTCGTTGCAGCTGTTTTTCGTCAGCGGATGAAAATAGCCATAATTTGGCAATTTCTGACCCGTTGGCATGTTCTAGCGTCTTCAATTGCTCCCGAATGTGCCGCACAACAGCTTGGCTAGTGTCTATAATTTCGCAATTATGAGGCAGGAGATCGGCGATTATCGCTTTGAGAAACGGGAAGTGAGTGCATCCGAGCACAAATTGATCTGCTTTCTCTTCGAGCAGGGGGGCGAGAATCCTTGAGAGGATCTGTCTGGGTTTTTCGCCAGTCAGCTCTCCTGCTTCGACCAGATCCACCATTTCAGGGCACGGTCTAGTAATGACACGTATGCGGTTGCCGTGTTCGGCAATGAGGCGGTGAAACTTTTCCCCCGAAAGGGATGCCTCTGTGGCCAAGACGGCGATGATGCCTGTCTTTGTTTGGTTTGCCGCGGGTTTTACGCCTGGCTCCATCCCGATAATAGGAATGTCATATCTCTCTCGCAAGAATGATATGGCGTGGATGGTCGCAGAATTGCAGGCGATGGCCACGGCTTCGGCCCCCTGTGAGAGCAGGTAGTCAACGAGCTCTGCGACGCGTTGGCGAATGAAATCGGGTTTCTTGGGGCCGTAAGGGCAATAGAGCTGGTCGCCGATGTATAGAATGTCTAGGGAGGAGTCTTGGCGCAGAAGTTCTCTCACGACGGAGAATCCGCCGACGCCAGAGTCAATAATGCCAAGCTTTTGCTGCCCCATCGGCAGCATAGTGCATGGGGCAGGCTCAGCGGTCTACTGAAAAAGTCTTTTCGATTTTGGATCGAGCTGAAGCTGGATAGAGAAATGGCGACGGACGCCGCCAGGCGCGCTTGAGGGTGCAGCCTGAGGTGTCTGGGCGGCTCCCCTGTGAGGGCCCCCGGCTCTCTTATTCCTCCCAGGCAGTGAGAACCTTGCGCTCTGTTACCGGCCACCAGTCTGCGATGCTTCTTGCCATGTGCTCAACGACATCGGGGTGACTGCTGGCCAGGTTTGTTTCCTCACCTGGGTCGTTGATCAGGTTAAAAAGCTGGGGGCGCTTCTCTGTCCGTGGGTGAGTCCAAGCATATCTCTCGCTAACTTCGCCATCATAGGTCAGAAGCAATTTCCAAGGCCCCTGGATTTTCCATCGGTATAACAGGGAGGTTTCTAGCTTCTCCTGATCAAACACGTCATGGGCGAAAGTTTCTCCAAGAACTTCATTCCGTGGCGTCGCCTCGCCGCTCTCAAGAGTCGACATAAGATCGATTCCTGGCATTTCCTTGGTCTGTTCAAGGCCAGCCGCGCCCAGCATGGTGGGCACCACATCGATGCTTGAGGCGAGCTGCTCGCCTCGACTGCCTGGTTTGATCTTACCTTTCCAAGTGTAAAAAATGGGCTGCCGCACGCCGCCTTCATTCGGAGATTGCTTGGAGCGGAGGGCGTATGTCCCGCTTTCGGTAGACTGGATCCAGCCATTGTCAGAGAGATAGACAAAGAGGGTGTTTTCCATCTCTCCAGCTTCGTCAATGGTATCGACCACATCCCCGATCGTCTGGTCGAACCATTCACACATCGCGTAGTAGCGAGCGCGAAAGGTGTTTTCCTCGATCTCAAGGTATTTGTCGAAAAGCTCCTGAGGCGGATTGTGAGGGGTGTGAGGTAGGAAAGGGGCATACCAGATGTAGAAAGGCTTGTCCTCCTTTTGGGCGAGATCGACAAAGTCTTTGATCTCCTGGATGCCTTCGCGACCGATCTTGAGGCCATCGTCCCCATGACGGCCTCCTTGCTCAGGGAAGCCTCGGGTCATCCCGTGGGTGAAGCCGCCGCGTTGGTAGTTTCCTTCCCACCACTTGCCGGTTTGCAGGGTTAGGTAGCCCGCATTGGTGAGCATGCGCATGATGGTGGGGTGTTTGTCGACGTTCGCGATAAGTTGTTCACGCAGGGCGGCGTAGGCTTCGGGGTCTTCTTTGACAATCGTCTTTTTTCCGGCTGGGTCATTGCCGATGATACCATTTTGGTGAGCATAAAGGCCGGTGGCCAATGTCATCAAAGAAGGGCGGCAAAGGCCGGTGGGGACGTATCCGCGCTCAAAAACGGCACCCTGGGCAGCGAGCGCATCAATGCGTGGCGTTTTGATCTTGGGGTGACCCAGGAAACTGTAATCATTCCAGGCCTGATCATCCGAGAGGAGGAGAACGATGTTGGGCGGTTTCTCCTCGGCGATGGCCGTAAAGGTGAGCGAGAAAACTGCGCAGAAAAGGTGGAGCGAGCGAAACTTCATACCTACAGTTTAACAACCGCTCGACCCATGACAAGACGAGAAAGGCGTGAGCGTGATTCGATACAAACAATGACGATTCCGTCTCATCGCTTGCCGAGTATTCTTTAGGGCGCAGCTTCGTCGGCTGCCGGCAGAGACAGAGGCGGCGGCACGCTTGGGAAGAGAGCCCCGCTTGCGGGGGCGTTGGAGGCGATAGGCAGATCTTCGTTAGTGATGAAATCGGTGGTTCCTTCCAGCTTGGCTGCCATCTTGAGAGGGGCGAGGGCTTTTTCCCTCTCCACGAGATCGACCTGCTCTTGCATCCAGCGCATGCTTGCTCGTATCTGGGATTCCTGTGTGACAAGGACCTCCGCGAAGGCCTCGTTTTCCTGCTCTTTTAACTCCTGCAAAACGGAGAGCGCATAGTCGAAGCTCTCGATGGCGTCCTCGAAACGATCCGTGTAGCGCCTGTCTTCTCCCTGCCGCCATGACTCGATGAAGTCCGCATACGCGTCCGATTTTTCCAGTTCCTGCTGGTTTAGGGTAGTGGTGAGTTGCAGGATTTTGGCTTCTAGTTGCTCCAGGCGAAAAGCGACGAGATCCGGTTCGTAGTAGTCGTAGCGCTTAGCCAGCGCGCGGAACTCGGTGTCAGCCTCTTTGTAGGCAGCTAGAGCGAAAGGGAGAGCCTGCTCCAGAGTTAAATTTTCCCCAGATTGATACCATGCGTAGGCAGACAGCCAACGCCCATCCGGAGTATCCTCGATGAGCATGTGAGGGTGACCCAGGCAGTGCCTGCCGAGTCCCGTGACAGTCAGGAAGAGAGCCAGGCAGATGATGAGACTATTCCTCATCCGCTGAGGCGTTCGCCAAGGTGATTTCGACCGGTCTCAGGATGCAGTCTTTCCCATGTTCTCTGATGCGGTATCCGGGCCGGATAACCCGCTCGACAATCCCTGGCTGAAACGCTTGCTCTATGAACTCACGATTACCCCAGCCTTTGCGCCCAAGGATGGTTACCGAATCCTGCTGCGTGAACTGCGCTTTCGGGCTCGACCCGGAAAGGCTCAACATGAAATTCCTCCAAAATGTCCGAAAAACGGCGGCGCATTTCCTCGAGATCGAGGGATATCTCCTTAAAATATTTGGTTCGGCTATGGCCGGCGATTACTTTTTCTATGTATTCTACCCGCTCGATGAGCATGCGAAGAAAGGTCAGCTCACGATCCTGAGCGATTACCATGTTTTTCATCCGCTCGGGTATTTCCACAAACAACCCAGTGCGACTCGTATGCTGGGCGCGCCGGATCTGCTTGTCGATGTCACTGCGTAGGCTGTTAAGAGTCTTTTCTAGTTCCGCAGAGTCCGCTCTTTGGTCGGATTTTCGGGCTCGCAGTTCTTCGATCTCGATCTCCAGCTGCTCGTATTCATCCTTTAGTTGCTTCTGCACGCCTTTGCCGTGAGCTAACCAGATCGGCTCTATCGCATCAAGCTCCTCGCGGATGCGCCGACGCAGGGCATCTACCTCCAGCAGCACGGGATGGCGGGCTCCGGCGGTATCGACAGGGAGGGTTTCCCCTTCGAACCACATTTTCCAATCCAGAGTCACCTGCTTGTGCCAGTGGTTGACCTCTCTGATGATGCGCTCCTCGCCCTGCTCGGCCAACTCCTTCTCGCGCATGACTTGCTCGTTTTCTCGAGTCGCCTTCTCTTCGGCCTGGCGAGCTTTTTCTAGAGCTTCGCGTAGCTCAGTCACCTCATTTTCTGCTATCTCGAGCTTCCGCTCGGTTTGCTGCAGGGAGCCCTCACGAGCCGAGAGGTCCAGCTTAGCTCCCGAGAGCTCTCGGCTCAGTTCCATCAGCTTGTTTCGCTTATGATTGAGCTCGTCATCGACTCGCTCGAGTCGGGCTACGACGCTCTGCCACTCGGCTAGCGTAGGTATGTGATCGCGATCGAGCCCCAGGGCTGCCTTTGAGTCATAGCGACCGCTATCTTTGGCAGAGGGGAGTTCGGGATCGTCGCTCATTTCTGTTGTGGTGGACAGAGATGGCATGAGATGGCTGCCCTTTCAAATATAATGCGAAGCAAACAGGAGCCTGAAAATCGATTTGGCATTTCTCCTTATTCTCGTTTATCTACTTAGGCGACGAAACGATGGGTAAGATTGCACCAGAGACGATTGAGAGAATTCTCGAAGCGACCGATATCGTAGACCTTATCAGTGGCTACATTCCACTCAAGCGTCAGGGCTCAGGCTACCTGGCTCTCTGTCCTTTTCACAATGAAAAGACCCCGAGCTTGAACGTGAATCCGCAGCGGTCGTTTTTTCACTGCTTTGGCTGCCAGACATCGGGCTCCGCGATCAACTTTGTGCAGTATTATGAGAATGTCTCGTGGCCAGAGGCGGCGCGGAAACTAGCTGAGAGAGCTGGTATCCCGGTGCAGGAGGAAGTGTTGGATGCCAAGGAGATCGCGCGTCGAGACGCGCGAAGCAAAATGATGAGGCTGCAGCGACAGGCAGCTGAATACTTCAATCGGATGCTTTTCAAATCCCCGCATGCGCAGGCTGCTCGAGATTATCTGAAGAGCCGGGGTTTCACGATGGAGGTCAGCCGTGATTGGCAGTTTGGGTATGCGCCAGAGCAGCAAAACCTGTTCTTTACCTGGGCTCGTGACCAGGGCTATAGCATCCAAGACCTCGTCGATGGAGGGTTAGCAAAATGGCGGGATGAGGAGCGGAAAAATCAAGGCGCTTACGCCTTCTTTCGTCATCGCTTGATGTTTCCCATCTGCAATGCTTACGGCGAGCCGATCGGCTTCAGCGGGCGGGTGTTATCGCCCGATCAGCGCGGGGGGAAATACATTAATTCACCAGAGACCGCGATCTTTAACAAAAGCAAGAATGTGTTCGGGCTGCACAAGACGAAGCGTCCGATCCTCCAGTCCAAGCAGGCGGTGATCTCCGAGGGGCAGTTGGATCTCATCTCCGCGTATGCGTCTGGGGTGCAGAATTTAGTCGCCCCCTTGGGGACAGCGTTTACCGAAGACCATGCACGGCTTCTCAAGAGGCATACCGACGAGGTTGTGCTCTGCTACGATTCTGATCAGGCAGGGATGAAGGCGGCGCGGAAGAGTTTTCGCACTCTGGCACCTTTTGGATTTCATATCCGCCTGGCGCAGCTTCCGCCTGGCGAGGATCCTGATTCGCTGATTCGCTCTCAGGGGCCGGAGGCTTTTGAAAAAGTTGTCGCCGGCGCTCCTGAGTTTTTCGAGTTTCAGATCGACCGACAGGAGAGTGCGCTCAATCAGGGGAGTTTGCGGGATCGGCTTGCCTTCGCCCGGGATCTCACGCTCGATCTGTCTCTGGTAGAGGATAAGATGATGCAGGACTCCCTTATCATGCGCATCAGCACACGACTCGGAGTGGGAGATGCAGAGCTGCGCAAGCACTTGAGTTCTGCCATTCGTAATCGGGCAAAAATGGAGCAGAATCAGAAGCGCCGAGAGGCGGCTCAGCGTCA
>JAHDIL010000039.1 GCA_020630835.1 Verrucomicrobiota bacterium | reverse complement strand
AGAAGCAGATGGTCCAGGAGTTGGGGCGCGAACCAACGGCTGAGGAGATCGCCGAGGAGGTGCACCTTTCCACCGATCGTGTCGAGTCCATCCTCAAAATGGCTCAGCAGCCGATTTCCCTCCACGCACCCGTGGGAGATGGGGAAGAGGCGAACCTAGGAGACTTTATCGAGGACAAGTCAGCCGAGGACCCGAGCGATACGACTTCGCTGGCCTTGCTTAAGGACCGGATCAAAGATGTCCTCGACACCTTAACCGAGCGCGAACGTGAGGTTCTCGAGCACCGATTCGGTCTCGCCGATGGATCCGCTAAGACTCTTGAGGAAGTAGGTCAGCAGTTTCAGGTTACTCGTGAGCGTATCCGACAGATCGAGGCGAAAGCCCTCCGCAAGATGCGCCACCCTACCCGAATCAAGAAGTTGGAAGGCTTCATCGACGGCGAGAGTATTTGACCTTTTTTTGAAACTTTCTCCTTTGCGCGTGGTTTCTAAAGGCAGTTATGAAAGATACTGATTTGCCAGCTTCTCCCTCGGATGATGAAGCCGTTTGGACTCTGATTCGCCAAGAAGCGCGGCCTACGTCTGAGCCGAAGCCTGCCTTTGCTCAGGACACCACGCGCCTGGCCCGGAATATCGAGCAGGATCCGAGTGGGTGGTGGAGCCGTATCCAACGGCTTTTTGTGGGAGAGAGCGTTTCAGCATCGGCCCTGCCATGGGGCAGCCTGAGCGCCGCGGCCGCCGTGATCCTTTTGCTGGGTGTCACCTTCTTAGCATCTCACTCATCACCCGAGAGCGGTGCCGTCGTGGCCTCGACCGCGGATGCTATCGAGTCATGGGAAAGTATTTCTGTCACCGATCCCCTAGAGCCAGGGATGATGTCCGACACCTCAGTTGGCGAGTCGTTAGCTGAGGAATGGGTAGAAATGGCGGAGGTCGCTCATTTGCTTGCTCAAACGGATGTAGCTCAGTTTTCCGATGAGGAGCTCATGGCCGTGGTTTTCTTTTAGTTTAGGCTGAGTCGCCTAGTGGGGCTTTCCGCTGATTTGTCAGTGTTTTGCGGGTGAGCAAGGCCACCGTTACGCAGATTCCGATCAAGAGGCCATTCTGAGCGATGCGGCTCGGATAGTGGATCATCTCCCCTGATCCTAGGCATTGGCAGGCAATCTCCAGTCCGCGCATCATGGCCGACAAAATGATCGCCAAAAAGCCGAGAGAGAGCACGACAGTGAGTGTCGAGGCGCCTCTAGCGACAATGTCGATCATTAACCCGATGCCAACTACCATCTCAAAGATGGGGAGGCCGAGAGCGATCCACGCTACCCAGGGGTCGCCGACAATTTGAAAATCACGCACGGCCTCCGAGAATGCCAGGGGATTGATTGCTTTCACACATCCCGCGTAGAGGAAAAAAGCGCCTAGGGCGAGGCGGGCAATAAAGGCAACAGTCTTCATACAGGGAGCGTAATCACAGTAGGAACCACACAAGGTATTCGGCTGATGGCAAAGACACAAGACGGGAATGGAGTAGATGTAAATGGAATCATCCGCATGGCGTGGTGTGACAAGACGAGTTTTGATGAAATCGAGCGCCGGACTGGCTTGGTCGAGGCGGCAGTGATCAAAATCATGCGACGTGAATTGAAACCCGCATCCTTCCGCCTGTGGAGGAAACGGGTCACCGGACGCAAGGCGAAGCACCGCAAGCATTCGCAAGTGCGCCTATCTCAGGCACAGGATCGCGGTTGGGATTTGGAAGCCTGATACGCTGTGGGGGCTGAGAGGATTCCCTCTTGCGGAATCCTTCGGCGTCATCGTCTCTCTGAGAGGAAAATGGATTGGGAGAACGCCTATCAGCAAAAAAATACGCCTTGGGATAAGGGGGCTGCAGCTCCTCCTTTGGAGGAGTGGTTGCAAAAGGCTGCCCCACTCCCTGTCGAGCTGGCCTCCGGCCATTGGCTCAGTCCAGGTTGTGGACTCGGGCATGATGTGAGACTGCTCGCCGAACATCTGCCAGACGCGAATTTCGTAGGGGCCGACATTTCGCCCACCGCCCTATCAGCTGCCCAGCGATTTGACAACCCGCGCTCCGTCCAGTTTCGGGATCTCGATATCTTTGCGCTACCAGCATCGGAGAAGGGGAATTACGATGCCGTGTGGGAACACACCTGCTTTTGTGCGATCAACCCCAGTCAGCGCGATCACTACGTCGCTGCTATGGCCGAGGCACTTAAGCCCGGTGGCCTATTGATCGGGGTGTTCTTTATCGACCCTTATGATGAAGATCATCCCATCGGTTCGGGTCCACCTTTTGGTGTAGAGATCGAGACGCTGAGAGAGCACTTCAGGTCACACTTCACAGAGGTGGAGTCGTTTGTTCCGCAGACTGCTTATCCTGGGCGAGAAGGCTGCGAGTTTTTTGTCCTCTTTCGGAAGTTATGAGAGCTTGCCTTTTTCTCGCCCTGTCTGTCATCGCCATCGGAGTCGTTCGCAGGGATGATGCTCTCTTTCGTATAGCTGCAGGATCATGCGCTAATCAGAATAGAAATCAGATTATTTGGCCTGCTATCATTGCCGCTAAACCTGACATGTTTTTATTCCTCGGTGATAATGTCTATGCTGATACAGAAGATCGGCAGGAGATGCGACAGGCCTATGATAAACTGGCGGCTATTTCGGCATTTGATAGACTTCGTGGAGTCGTTCCGATCTTTGGGGTTTGGGATGATCACGACTACGGGAAAAACGACGGGGGTCGCGAATTTTCGGCTAGAGTTATGGCCGAGGAGGAGTTTCACCGATTCTTTGAAACCCCCGCCGACGAGCCCAGCCGACAGCGGCCGGGAATCTATCGAGAAGTGTTGCAGGCACTTCCTGCGGGGCAGACGCTTCAGCTCTTATTACTAGATACCCGTTATTTTCGATCCCCATTGACCCCATTGCCAGAGCGGGCGCGCCATGGGAAATATGGCTTAAGTCTCGGGCCCGAGGCCACCATCCTGGGGGCGTCCCAGTGGGCCTGGCTGCAGCGAAAATTGCAGCGTCAGGTGGACCTGCGCATTGTTGTCTCAAGTATTCAGGTTATCCCTGAGGATCATCAGTGGGAGGGCTGGTCGCGTTTCCCTGAGGAGCGCCAGCGATTGCTCCGTATGCTGGATGATGCTGGCGAGAGAGTGGTAACGGTCTTGCTCAGTGGAGATCGGCATATGGGAGAGATCTCGCAGCTTGTCATGCCGAGTGGGCGCGAGCTCACCGAGCTAACCACCAGCGGCCTCACGAATGCCGGCGGTGGTCGTAAAGACGAGCCGAATCGCTGGCGAGTAGCCGAGCGTTTTGGGAGTCGAAACTTCGGCATGGTGGACTGGGATGTTCAGCGGCGGAGAGCTAGGTTCCAGCTGCTGAATGTTGACGGAGAGCTAGTCCGTCAGTTTCCTAGTGCCGATGAGGTCGAATAAAGCGGGGGAATCTAAGGAACCCTACCTCACGGCAGAGTGGCGCTTTTCGGGGCGAATCTCTCTTTTCCATAGCCGTTCCTGATGTCATGCGGCGGGCTGCCCCAGTGATGAGCAGTATCGATGGCGTTTTCTGCGGGAGTTGTATCTAGACGTGGAGGGGCTTTTATCTTATTATGAGAATTTATGATGAAACGTCGCGAACTTATTCAGCGTGCTTCTTTTCTTGTTGGGGGGACTCTTTCTACGCAGGTCACTTCAGCTCTACTGGGAGAGGTCACAAACACGGGTGCCAGTGTCACGGTGACGAAGGCGATGAGCCAGCTTTTGGCGGAGGTAGCCGACGTGATCATCCCGCAAACGGACACGGTTGGTGCTAAAGAGGCGGGCGCTCATGAATTTATCATCCGATTGATGCGTGATTGCCATACTCTCGAACCCCAGAAAAAGTTTTATGCCGGTTTGGAGCGCATTGATCAGCGCAGTAAGGCCGCCTATCAAAAGGCCTTTGTTGCCATAAGCCGACCTGAGCAGATCGAGATTATCAAAACAACAGCCGAACAGGATCGCGGGTATTTTAAACAGTTCAAGAATTTCACCCAAATCGGCTATTTCACCTCTGAACTTGGGTGCACGCAAAACTTGCGTTATATGCCGATTCCCGGCCGTTTCGAGGGGGATGTGCCCTATGAGAAAGGTCAGGGCATAATTATGAATTCTCGCTGATCCCCGATCTAAGACATTCTAGCTCTTCAACCTCTAATTCGTTCGCCGCTCACCTAGTCCTCTTATACCATGGCAAATCTAAACACTACCGCCCAGAAAGATCACACTTACGACGCCATCGTCATCGGCTCTGGTGTCTCTGGCGGTTATGCCGCTAAAGAACTCACGGAAAAAGGTCTGAAAGTCCTGATGCTGGAGCGAGGACGCATGCTTAATCATATCACGGATTATGAGGCTGCGATGAAGGACCCTTGGGAGTTTAACTATAACGGGAAGCTCACTGTCGAGCAGCGAGAGCGTTCGCCAAAATTGGCCCGGGACTATCCTTACAATGAGATGACGGCGGACTATTGGTTCCGTGACCAAGATTCGATGTATGTCGAGAAAAAGCGCTTCGATTGGTATCGGCCTGATATCGTCGGGGGGAAATCAATCATGTGGGGACGTCAGTGTTACCGCTTCAGTGATCTCGATTTCGAGGCTAACGCAAAAGACGGATACGGCGTCGACTGGCCGATTCGCTACAAGGACATCGCCCCGTGGTATTCCTACGTGGAGAAGTTTGCAGGGATCTCTGGTGAGGCGCTGGGGCTGCCACATCTGCCTGACAGTGAGTTTCTGCCACCGATGGAGATGACTTTTGTCGAGAAAGAAGTGCGTAAGCGCATCGAGAAAAATTACCCTGGGCGTCACATGACTATCGGACGTGTCGCCAACCTCTCTGCTGCCAAGGAGGAGCAGATGGGGGTGGGACGCGGGAAGTGTCAGCATCGTAATCGCTGTCAGTGGGGTTGCCCTTTCGGGGCCTATTTTAGCACGCAATCAGCGACACTCCCAGCGGCTAGCGCTACGGGGAACCTAACGCTGCGCCCAGATTCGATCGTGCGAGAACTCCTCTTTGATAAGGATAAGCAGAGGGCAAGTGGGGTGAGTGTCATCGACTCTCAAACGAATGAGGAGAGAGAATACTTCGCCAAGATCGTTTTTGTTTGTGCGAGCACGGTGGGCACGGCGGCGATTCTGCTGAACTCGATCTCGGATCGCTTTCCCAATGGCTTTGGTAATGATTCGGGTGAGCTGGGGCATAATCTGATGGATCACCACTTCCGAGCTGGTGCTCGCGGCACATGGGAGGGGGGAGAGGATCGCTATATTTACGGGCACCGTCCAAATGGAATTTATATCCCGCGATTTGCCAATGTAGGTGAAGACAAGAGGGACTTTCTCCGAGGGTTCGGCTATCAGGGCGGGGGATTGCGTGGCAATTGGCGTCAGAGTGTAGCGGAGCTAAGTTTCGGAGAGGAATTCAAAAATGCTGTTACTGAGCCCGGCCCTTGGTCCATGGGAATTGGGGGATTCGGTGAAACGCTGCCGTATCATGAGAATAGAATGTGGCTGGATCGGGATAATTTAGATAAGTGGGGTATCCCGGTGGTGGCGTTTGATGCGGAGTTCCGTGAGAATGAGAAGAAGATGCGCGAAGCGATGAAAAACGACGCGGCTGAAATGCTTGAATCCGCAGGGCTCAAGAATGTGAGAACCTTTGATGGGGATTCTTTTCCTGGCACAGCGATTCATGAGATGGGCACGGCGCGTATGGGGCGTGACCCTGAGACTTCAGTCTGCAATGGTCAAAATCAGGTTCACGCTGCCAAGAATGTTTTCCTTACCGATGGGGCGTGTATGACCTCGGTCTCTTGTGTAAACCCAAGCCTCACCTTTATGGCACTGACGGCGAGGGCGGCTGACTTTGCTGTGACGGAGATGAAGAAGGGCGATTTGTAGGGCTCTAAAGGCGGGGCTCGGGCGCTTCTCCTTGTCTTTCTTTGAACTGTCGAGTGGTTCCTGAGCCAGGCTTGGGAGATCTGCGGGTAGAAGAAAAAAGGTTAGGATGGGGTAGATGGAATCCGAGAGTATAGCTGGAAAGAAGGGTGAACTGATAATGCGAAAACAGTTTTCGGTCTTGTTTGGCAGCAATAGGGGATAGTAATCTCATGGCGAGAAGTCCGGCTTGTGTTTACAGTCTTGAGTGATGGGGTTTTGTGCGCGGTTTCTGCTTTTCGTGGGTGTAGGCACTTCAGCTTTTTGGGGGGCTCGCCTTCATGCGCAGGCGGATTATGATCGTTTCTTCGACGAGGATCAGATCCCCCAAGTGGAGCAGTGGCTGAGGGATGGTAGGATCAAGTATGCTAAATCTGTCATCAGTGAAGCCAAGCGGCGTGGACAGAAGGCTTGGCAGTGGGATGTCTATGAGGCTCGGGTAGATGCCAAATGGGGGCGCTATCCGGAGGCACTCAATAAGCTCCAGCTGATCTCTGAGCGTGAGGATCTGTCGCTAGCGGCCTTGCTAAGTGTGCAGGACTTTCTGCTGGAGCTGGGCGATAGGCAAAGGGCAGCGGCTCTAACTGTGCGGCTTAATGATGCGGCTAAAACCGCCATGGAGGAACCGAAAACATCGGCTACGCTCACGGTTCTGGGCCAGGCGGCTTTGCGCCTGGGGGCAGATGCCGAAGATGTGCTCTCCCGCTACTATCGTCCGGCCACAGAGATCGCGGAGACCGAGAACCCTGCGAGCACGCGTGGCTTAGTCACTGCGCACATGGCTATCGGACAGCTGGCTATGAGGAAAGATGACTTTCAGCTGGCTGCGGAAGCTTTTGCCGACGCGCTATCCTTTGATCCCTATCATACGGAGGCACGACTTTCTCTTATTGAGGCGATCTTATCCAGTGATCGCGGGCGAGCCGCAGAATCGCTGAAAGCGCTGATCAAAGATGCGCGGGAGGCGGTCGGCCCTAGGCTCCTACAGGCTGAGCTTCATCTCCAGAGGGAGGCTTACGATGAGGCGGAGAAGGAGCTGAAGTTCGTCGAGCGCATCAACCCGAATCATCCGGAGGCGCTTGCCTTACAAGCCGTTCTTGCGGAGTTGCGTGATGGTGACAGTAGTCGGTTCGGGTCTCTTCGGCAAAAGGCGAGAGAGGCCCTGCCTCTGCCTCACCCTAAAGCTCTGCATCGCATGGGGCGGATCCTAACGCTGACTTATCGTCATTATCTCGGAGCGGAGTGTCAGCAGGAAGCGTTAAAGATTTGGGATGATTATGCTCCAGCACAGTTGCAGCTAGCGCTCGATTTTCTGCGTCTTGGGCAGATGGAGAAAGCTTGGCCGCTGGCTGCTGCTGTGGCAGATGCCAACCCCTACCATGTGCAGGCCTACAACCTCCTGCGTCTGCAGGAACGAATAGGCGAATATGCGAGAGTGGAAAAGGGAGACTTTATCCTGCTCCTGCCTAGGGAGGAAGCTGAGCTTTATGGGGAGCGCGCCATAGAGCTACTTGGTCAAGCGCAGGCTTTTGCTCTGGAGCACTATGGGTTCCGACCTGATGTGCCGACACTGATCGAGTTCTACCCAGAGCAGCAGGATTTTGCGGTGCGGACCTTTGGGAGTCTTGGTGGTCAGGGTTATTTAGGTGTGTGTTTCGGTCCCAGCATCACGATGAATAGCCCTGGAAACCTAACGTCAAAACATACAAACTGGGAGGCGACCTTGTGGCACGAATACTTTCACACGGTCACGCTAGCGCTGACGCGCTATCGTATGCCGAGATGGCTGAGTGAGGGAATATCTGTGATGGAGGAAACGGCGAGGGATGAACGGTGGGGATTCCAGATGCAGCCGGAATTTCGAAAGAGGATCACCAATGGCAAACTCTATCCGGTAGAGGAAATGAGCCGGGCTTTTTTCGAGGCGGAATCCGGCAGCGACATTGGCTTTGCCTATTTCCAGTCTAAGTTAGTGGTCGAAAAGCTAATCAAGGATCATGGGCGGGAAGGAATGCGCAAAATTCTGCTCGCTCTCGGTGAGGGGGGATCGGTAGCGGAGGCTCTGAAGAGCGAGGTAGGCATCGACCTCAAGAGTTGGAATAAGGCCTTTCAGAAAGAGGCGCGCGCGAAAGCGAAAGCCTATGGCTCGGAGGTGGACTGGTCTGAGTGGCCGGCATCGGTAGATCCTACTGATATAGCGAGCGTAGATACTTTTTTGGAGAGGCGTCCCAACCATTGGGAAGTGCGGCGCTTTCGGCTGCAGAAGTCTATGCGGGAGCGACGCTGGGAGGATGCGCTTGTTGATGCCGATCGATTGATCGATCTGCTACCTGAATTTGTGCAGCGAGGAAATGCCTACCGTATGAAGTCTACTGCCTTAGATGAACTGGGTCGCGAGGATGATAAACTTGCTGTTTTGGGGGATCTAGCTTCGCGTTCGCATGTTGCTGTCGAAGCGTTTCAGGAGCTGATCGAACAGAGGAAGAAAGCCGAAAACTGGCAGGGAGTTTTGACCTTGGCGAACGATAGTTTTGCCGTTCGGCCTGGCCTTGCGCAGGTGCTGGTTGCTCGTGGTCGAGCTCACGCTGCTATTGGGCAAAAGCCGCAAGCTATCTCTGATTTTGAGAAGGCCATAGATCAGGGGGCTATGCGCGCGCATCTTATCCATTTCCAGCTTTTTGATCTCAAACGTGGGGATCAGATGAAGGAGGCAAAGCGGCATCTGTTGGATGCCATCGCTCTAGTGCCGACCTACGAGCCGGCTTTGAGCGCACTGGCGAGCCTCCCGTGAAAGAGGATCGCCTCTCACCCGGCCTTTCCTAGAAAGAAGGGCGGGGCGCGGCGAAGGAGCTAACGCGAGGGATTACTCCTGCTCGGCAAGAAAGCGCTCAGCATCGAGTGCTGCTTGGCATCCATTGCCAGCGGCGGTGATCGCCTGGCGGTAGATGTGGTCGGAGACATCGCCAGCGGCGAAAATTCCTTCGATGTTGGTCATGGTCGTGTGGTTGCCTTGTTTCACATATCCGTCCTCGTCCAGCTCGACTCCTGAATCGCTTAGGAATTGAGTGTTGGGGTCATGCCCGATAGCGACGAATACGCATTTTACTTCCAGCTCGCTCTCTTCACCAGATTGATTGTTTTTCAGCGTTACGGCTCGGACCATACCGTCGGCGTCAGTGAGGTATTCGGTGATTTCGGAGTTCCAAACCGGCTCGACTTTCTCGTTGTTAATGGCGCGTTCGGCCATGATCTGAGAGGCGCGCAGTTGTTCGCGTCGGTGGATGAGGTAGACTTTACTAGCGAAGCGGGTGAGGAAGGTCGCCTCCTCGCAAGCGGAGTCCCCTCCGCCTACGACACAAACGGGAACATCAGGATAGAAAGCCCCGTCGCAGGTGGCGCAGGAGGTCACACCTTTACCGATCAGTTCCTTCTCGTTGTCGATGTTGAGATAGCGCGGGCTGGCTCCTGTGGCGATGATGATTGCCTTTGCCGCGTAGTCCTTACCGCCCTGTGTAGTCACCTGGAAGCTCCCGTCGTCCTGTTTCTGGACACGGGCAACAAGGTCATACTCCACGCGAGTGCCGAATTTCTCAGCCTGCTGTTGCATCCGCATCATCAGATCCGGTCCCATGACTCCCTCTGGGAAGCCTGGGAAGTTCTCGACCTCTGTGGTGGTAGTTAGTTGGCCACCTGGCTGGTCTCCAGCTAGGACGAGAGGGTTTAGGTTAGCCCGCCCCAGATAAATAGCCGATGTCCAGCCTGCGCAGCCGGTTCCGATGATGATAACATTCTCCATAATTCGTTTAAGCGGTGAAGGTGGGACGGATTG
>JAHDIL010000038.1 GCA_020630835.1 Verrucomicrobiota bacterium | reverse complement strand
CGGTTCTATCTAAAACACGGATTGCAGGCGCGTGAATTTGATGGAGAAAAACGTGAACTGAACGCAGCGGATTTCGGAAATCTAGTTCATCATACACTCGAGAGCTTCGGACGCAGTGCGATAAAGGACAGCGAGGACGCCGGAGAGATCGAAACATATTTCTTAACAGAAGTGCGCAATATCATGCGCCTCCGCTTCGGGCCGTCTTCTTCTGCGGCCTTGGCAATCCAGATTCAATCTGCTGAGCAACGTTTGCGCTGGTGGGCTCATCAGGAGGTCGCAGCTCGACAGTCAGGCTGGAAAATCACCCATGCCGAAACTCAATTTGGAACTCCAGATCACCCATTCACTGTAGCTAATTGCCATCTTACCGGCCAGATCGACCGCATCGAGCAACATGAATCCGGCTTGATTCGAATCATAGACTTTAAAACCTACAGCAAATTTGAGAGTATCGCCAACAAGTGCCTCTCAACACTGGGGCCCCTGGGGCTTAAAGAAGAAGAGGCCGAATGGCGCAAGATTCCCAACCAAAAGAAATACTGGAAGGACTTACAGCTACCGATCTACTACCTTGCTGCACAGACCCTCTTCCCAGGCAAGTCAATTAGTGTCGGCTATGGATGGGTTGCACCTACGCATGCTTCCACAGGGCTCTATTTCTGGGATGATATCGCTGACCAAATCGAGTCAGCAGAGGCTTGCATCACCGAAGCGATCCGAAGGATCCGTCAGCAGCAATTTTCACAAATCAATCACAAACTCCCTTTCGACGATGCTTTCTCTAGTTTACTCGGGTCAGAACATAACGAACGGGTCGATGTAAGCCTTCTCGCGGAAAACGCTACACTGTCCGCCTCTTCATGAATCTCCCGAACGAAGCCATCTTAGCCTCAGCGGGTTCAGGTAAAACCTATCAGCTGACTACCCGTTATATCGGACTGCTAGCTGCTCAATATATTGAAAGTAGAGACTGTTTCCCCGAAAGAATCATTGCCCTCACATTTACGAAAAAAGCGGCCGGAGAATTCTTCGATTCTATCGTAACAAAACTCTCCATAGCTGCGCTCGATGAGAATGCAGCGGCAGATCTGGCTGCTGGATCCGCTCCTCCTTTCGACCAGATTCTTGGGCAACTTTCTCAAAGCGATTATCAGTTACTCCTCAAGCGAGTCGTTCAGTCGATGCCTCGCCTCCATCTCGGGACACTCGACAGCTTCTTTGCCTCTATCCTTCAGATATACC
The DNA here is from genome assembly GCA_020630835.1 of Verrucomicrobiota bacterium. GTDB lineage: Bacteria > Verrucomicrobiota > Verrucomicrobiia > Verrucomicrobiales > DEV007 > Arctic95D-9. The sequence goes on along the minus strand of JAHDIL010000038.1, from coordinate 8,583 downwards.
CCGAGAGCTTTGGCCTATCATCCGAAACTGCGATTTTGGAAGACCATGAAGAAGAAAATTTTCGACTGGCGACTCTTGACTCTCTCGTTCTCGATCCTCGATTTTCACGAGCGGGAGAAAAGTTCAAGGCCTTTCATCAAAGCTACCGCTTGAGCATGGTCCAAAGAGAGGAGGCGGGCACTTACCGCCATCTACTAAAACATATGTCGGAGGTCCACCGTTTTTTTCTCGATGCCCCCGCCGAACAACTCTGGGGAAACCCAAAAGCAATTTGGCCAAATGGCGAACTTCTCTGGGATTTTTCGGACTTTGACTATAAAGAAGCAGGCAGACAACTTCTCAACGCTCTTCGCGAGGAATTCTCCGCAGACCACAAGCAATTTCAACGCTGGGAAGATTTCTGCGAGTGCCTAGATACTTTCTCATCTTCCGAACCACTCGCCAAGCCGGTAAAATACATCTTTGAGCGAACTTTCGAGCCACTAGTGCGGAATAGGCAGAGTGAATTTCCCCTTAAGCTGAACCGAGTAGAGTATAGGCTGACTCAAGAAATTTGCGATCTTCTACGTGCTATTTGGCTAAACTATGGTGGCGACTTATTGCGCTCCCTGCTGAATCAGACGGGCGCCCTATGGGATCTAGCTGATACCTATGAGACGCTTTACCACACAGGAGTGAGATCAGAGGGTTTTCTAACATTTTCAGATATCACTCTGGTTCTTTCAGGAAAACTAGATAGCGACGAGCCTGCTCCGCGTTTAACGACTCGCCCGCTTGCGGAGACGCATTTGGACATCGCCTATAGACTTGATTCACGATTCGACCACTGGCTACTCGATGAATTTCAGGACACCAGTTTTAGCCAGTGGTCGGTTATCGAAAGCCTGATCGATGAAATTTTCTCTGACGATAGTGGACGAAAATCCTATTTTCAGGTGGGTGACATAAAGCAGGCCATTTATGGCTGGCGCGGAGGCGAAACGGGGCTTTTCAAAGAAGTCATCGCCCGTTATGACGACCACTCGGAGAGATCGATTCAAACCCGCCGACTTGATGTAAGTTGGCGCTCATGCCCTGACATTCTCGATCCAGTGAATCGACTTTTCTCTGACAAGCAGGCTATGGAGGCTTGCTCTTTCGAACCGGATAGCATTTCTCAATGGGATTGGTCAGATCACGACTCAGCCCCCGCACTAAAGGATAAAGCAGGGATCACTGAATGGCTTACCCCCGTAGAGCCCGACGGAGATCCTCTTCTTATCCTGTCAACAAAGCTGGTCGAGATATCCCCTCTCGAACGAGGTATCAGCTGTGCGGTTTTGGTAGACTCAAACAAGCGCGCTAACGATATAGCTCGCTATCTGAGAGCAGAAACCAATCTGCCGATCGTTAACACTTCTGACTGCCAGGTAATCGATGAGACGGCAACGAATTCCCTAGTGCTCAGCCTTTTTCGCTTTTTGGCTCACCCAGCGGATAAAGTTTCAGAAGAGCATATCCGCCTTTCCCCACTAGTTGATGAGACCTTCCTACCTTCAGAGCTGCTGAGCTCTATGCTCTCGCTACTTCATGAGAACGGGTTCGAGGCATTGCTCGGTTACATCTCAACTAATTTGGAACAAAAGGGGGCACAGACAGATCATTCAAAGTTTTTTTTGGAGAGCTTATACGCCCCTCTCAGAAAACTCGACGAAGCAGGCAGTCGTGATCTTCACCAAGCCATTCGCATCCTAGAAAAATTCACCATTCGCGATGAACAAAGCGCGCAATCCATTCAAATTTTAACGATTCATAAAGCGAAAGGGCTAACCTTTGATGTGTGTTTTCTGTTTGAAGTAGATCCATGCCGCACATCTTTGCAGTCCGTTCGTCTGACCCCTCTAGATTTAGACCGGAATAGTGATAGATCCCCCGGGTGGGTTCTCAAACTACCTTCGAAAGACATCATCCATGCTGACCCCGTGCTATCCTGCTATCAGCATCACAAGCTATGTGAAGAGCAATACGAGACCCTCTGCCTTACCTACGTAGCCCTAACACGTGCCCGGTTTGGAAATTACCTCATCACGAATTTCCAGAAGAACTCCTCCCAATCACACAATTGTCTCAACTGGATACGCAGCGTCTGGCAAACCAAAGATGCTGAAGAAACTGAGATAGGCAATATCCCGATGCGCGTTCTCTTTCGAAGTGACACACCCAGCAGCGATCCCTATTGGTTTCAAACTTGCTCACCGAAGGAAACTCCCCCTACTGTCGAAGCGGAGAAAAAAAGGCCACCCGAACGATCACGACCGGAACGGATGGTGCACCCAGGACGAACCCGCTCACCAATCTCTTCAGCCGACTCACCAGCTACACTTTTCGGCTCCTTGGTCCATCAAAAACTGGAATCTCTTCCCAAGCAAATCGACGAGTTAAACAACTTTCTTGAATCCCTCGGATCAACCGACGCTGAGCTCTACATAAAGAAGGCATTTTCCAATCCTGAGGTTTTTTCTGACCTGTTCGCTGATGCAGAAGATGACTTGTGGATTGAAAAGTCTTTTGATCTCTTCAAGGACAGGCAGCTCGTTCAAGGCACATTTGATCGGGTTATCCTTAAGCAAGTAGGGTCACCAGAGACTCGAGCTGTTCTTATCGATTTCAAAACGGACGTGGCACCTCCCGAAGAAATAAAGCAAATATCAGCTTCTTATCGAGAGCAGATGGCGGGGTATCGCGAGGCCCTATCAAGCATCCTTAAGGTCGAAGCCTCAGCTATCACCCTTAAACTCGTCTTCCTAAGCAATCAGGCGATCTACGATTTATGACATTCACGCGATAAGCGGATCAATAACCGTGCCTCCAAATTGAGAAAGCTGCTTAAAGCGTCCGGCGTGATAATAAGTCAGTTTGTTATCATCAAGCCCTAGCAGTTTAAGAAGGGTGCAATGAAAATCTCTAATATGGTGGACTGTCTCTACCGCCTCCGCACCTATCTCATCAGTAGCTCCGATCGTGTGTCCGGCATTCACGCCTCCACCAGCCATCCACACAGTCATCGCCTTCGAGTTATGATCACGACCATAAGCCACTCCTGGACCTCGCAATCCATTATCTGGCGTCCGGCCGAACTCGCCCATCCAGATCACGAGTGTATCCTCTAGCATTCCCCTCTCCTTAAGGTCAGTCAAAAGACCGGAGATCGGCTTATCCACGCGTTTCACCAATGAGCCGTGTGCAGTCTGGATGCTATCGTGAGAGTCCCAAGTGCTCACATACACCTGGACAAACCTAACGCCCTGCTCGACAAGCTTTCTTGCTAAAAGGCAGCGTCGCCCGACATCGTCCGTCGGCTTCTCATCTATACCATAAAGCTTACGCACAGATTTCGGCTCAGACTCGATGTTAACCGCAGTTGGCACCTGAGATTGCATCCGATAGGCGAGTTCATAATTCTCCATCCGTGCAGCCAGATCACCATGGTGAGGATTTTTTTCCTGGTGCATTTGGTTGATCTTTGCCAAAAGGTCGAGATTCTTCCGTTGTTGTTCCTTAGTCACCCCTTTCGGCGGATGAATATCAAGAATGGGTGATCCTTTAGGTCGTAGAGGGGTTCCCTGGAACTGGCTAGGCAAGTAACCATTGGCCCAGTTTGAAGCACCACCTTGAGGTTGGGCAAGTTCGGGGAGAACTACAAAGCCGGGAAGGTCCTGATTCATCGATCCAAGGCCATAGTTCACCCACGAACCGATAGCGGGATCACCTCCAAACTGATTCCCTGTGTTGGCCTGATAGTTGGCCGCCGGATGATTAACCGAGTCCACCTGCAAGCCTCGATAGAAGCACATATCATCGGCATTAGTTTTCAGGTGCTCCCAAGCCGTCGCCATGTCAGCCCCTGACTGCCCCATTTTTTTGAACTCGAACGGGCTTTTCACGTAATAGCGCTTTCCCGACTCCATCGCGGATTTTGCCTTCCCATCACGCACGAACTTTTTTAGATGGAGCTCATCTAACTTTGGCTTGGGGTCAAACAAGTCAATGTGAGATGGCCCTCCTTCCATATAGAGAAAAATGCATCGCTTGGCTTTAGCCTTCGGGAAGTGGACAGCCTGCGCACCCGGCCCAGGATAAGCCCTTGCCTCTCTGCTAAGCAGTGATGTCAGGGCAACGGATCCAATACTCGACGTCATCCCATACATGAAGTCACGGCGGGTTGCAGCGCTCTGTCTAAATAAAGGGTTTTTCATAGTTTGTTGCCGTTTGCAGGTTAATAAAGATAAGCGAACTCATTCGCGTTAAAGAGAACGAGGCAGATATCAGAAAGGGCTCTCACTTCCGGCGACGAGTCAGCGAAAGATTGATCAGGATGGTATTCAGCAAACACAAAAAGCTCTTCCTCAAATTCAAATGGAACCCCAGAGACCTCATCAATAGCATCACGTTTAACCGAGGTAGGATAAACCACAGACGCAAGCTCAGCAGACCTGTGTTTGGGCAGCATTTCATGATAGTGCTCGCAGAACAGCTGAAGTTCACTGTCAGAAGCCGGCCGCCCCAGGGCTTTCTCTATAGCTGTTGCGATCCAATTCTCTGGCGACTCATCCGGCGATAATGTGACAATAGAGTTTGCGAAAGCAACAGAGCGATCTTGAGTTTCCTTGCTGTTCAATAGCGAAAAGACTTGAGGAGTTACGTTCGAACTATCGCGCTGCTCGCAAGAAAACTCTGGACTAGGTTGATTAAAAACCTCCAAGAACGGATCTCGTATGCCACGCGCCTTATGCGCATATATCGTTCGACGGTTACGCTGCTCCGGAAGAGGGCTGGGCACATAGCTCGGCGCGTAAGTCCCCATGATCATCCTAGGCTGGAGCGCCGCCTCCATGTTAATGTCAGGTCGGATGGGAATACCACCTAAATCTCGGTTCAGCTCACCGGAGATTGCGAGCATGGAATCTCGCAACTCCTCAGCCGCCAGCCTTCGTGGATGAAACTGAGCCAGCGACTCCAAGAGAGGGTCTTTCTCCTGCAACGCTCTCTGATCAGGGTGACGAGCGCTACGTCTATATACATCTGTATTCATGATGAGACGATGCATCGCCTTAACACTCCAACCACTTTTCTGAAACTCCAGCGCCAGCCAATCTAGCAGTTCCGGATGCGTGGGTTTCTTCCCCGTGGCACCGAAATTATTCGGATTGCCAGCAAGAGGGACACCAAAGTGGTAGCCCCAGATACGATTAACCATCACTCGCGCAGTTAACGTATTGCCATCACTGGCGATCCATTGTGCAAGTGACAATCTACGTCCTTCCGGATCTTTAGGTAATTTTATAGACTCACTACCAGGAACGGCTGACAAAACGGCTGGGAACACCGGAGTCGATGGAGAATTGAGATCTCCGCCGTCTAGTATTGCGGTCTGCTCGAGCTCGCCCGTGTCCATAGGATTATCAGGTTTGGGCAGACGTCTGCTTACTTCCTTATGAAGAACGGTTCCCCCATTATGAACGGAATAGGCGTATGGCATATAGCGATCCTTCTCCCAGCTATAACGACTTTTCCACTTTCGCAGTATTCGATGAAGCCCGCTTTCCTCGGGCATGACGATCTCCTCATCTTGCGGGATCTGACTAGGATCAGCACCTGCCTTCTTAGCCTCTGAGACAGATTTATAAGGCAAACCGCGCTCGGCAAACCACGCCTTTTCTCGCTCTCTCTTTTTGCGATTTAGTTTATCAAGGCGCCCCACCGCACTCTTATATTGCGCCTCAAGTAAACGCCTATCTTCCTCCATACCTTTCTGCACCTCTGCCTCAGTCCAGGCAGCTTCTGGTTCTGAAAATTGCGTGGCTGAAAAGATGGCCTGAAAAGAATAGTAATCCTGTGTGGGAATGGGATCGAACTTGTGATCATGACACTTGGCGCACTGCAGAGCATGAGCGAGAAACACTTGCCCGACAGTATCAGTGACATCATCGAGGAAGAGCTGTCTCGTCTCCGTGGCACTGCTCATGCCGGTTTGCTCCCAGGCACCCATGCGAAGAAATCCGGTAGCGACCAAGCCTTCGGATGACTGCCTATCATAAAGTTCGTCGCCCGCAATCTGCTCTTTTATAAAGAGGTCGTAGGGCTTGTCATCATTGAATGATCGAATGACATAGTCTCGATAACGCCAAGCGTTAGGACGCTCATAGTCATTGGCAAATCCCGATGTGTCAGCATACCGAACAACATCCAACCAATGACGCCCCCAGTGCTCTCCATAATGCGAGCTACTTAACAGCGTATCAACGTAGTCCCTCCAGGCGTTATCAGGATTCTCCGCAAACGCTTGAACAAAACTGCGAGTTCTCTCAGGATGTGACGGTAGACCCAATAAGTTGTAGCTCGCACGACGAGCGAGTTCCAACGGCGAGGCTTCCCCTGCCGGCGGCAGACCGATAGCTTGAAGCTTTTGGCCAATAAAATAATCGATTGCCTGCTGAGGAGCTATTTCAGCTGGCAATATAGGGGCAGTGATGGGTTGGTAAGCCCAGATATCTGCTTTGTCGTAGCGCCGATTAGTCCAATCATCCGAAAGACCTCCCGAAGTAACCACCTTCACTCCTTCAGCATACTTATCTTGGATCGCCAAGACGATTTCATCTTCTAACCACGGAGCACCCTCATTGATCCAGTCCCGAATTGCCCACTGCTCATCTTTGGTGAGTGCATCGGCCTCTTTCGGCGGCATTTCATAATCCTCCTCGGCGCGTGTTGTCAGAATATAGAGAAAACTGTCGTCTCCTTTTCCAAGGATGACGACTTCTTCGGCAAAATAATCACCACCTTTCAGCATGCCGTCTCGCGACCTCATATCAAAATCACCTTTGATTTTTTCCGGCTCGTCTCCATGGCAGGCATTACACTTCGCTGCGAAGAGCGGCTTAATTTGCAATGCGTAGAGCATTTCGCCTTTTGAATAAGCTCCAGTTTGCGACGGCTCATCGGCGCTTGCTTTACCAAGGTAAACAACCTGGACAAATGCGACCACAATGAGCACCTGTTTCCAATTTATCTTCATTTCCATTAAAAAGTTTCGTCTGCCCTTCACTGAATCACTCCTCTATAGATCCACTCACACCAGCTCTATAGAACTCATAAAATTCGACATTCGTTAATGCCCGGGAAACTATAGCAAATTCGTCAATTTTCCCATTAAGGTTACGAGCAGCATATTCAGGATTCTCAGGCCTGCCGGGATTACCCCAATTGCCTACCTCAGCCGTTCCAATACGGGTGATGACCTCCGAGTGAGTGTCTGGAATCGATTCAGTATAAATTTCTTCTCCATCTAAATAGTGGCGAACAACTCCGGTTGCGAAATCGAGTGCCACACCTAAGCAGAGCCACTGTCCACTCTTGGATCGATCCCATACAACCGGAGACACACTAATGAAGTTTAGCCGCTTTTCACCATCAGTTGCCAAGACGGAAAACAGAATGGTTCCGTCTTCTTTTATCATCCAATGCACCTCACCTGGATCGTATCCGTCCGTGATGAAAAGAGAGTTAAATTGCCCGTCCAACGCATCAACTTGAACCCATGCCAACAAGCTCAGAGAACGGAACTCTCCCTCGATAGCGACTCTAGCAAAGCTTTTTCGCGCCGAAAACTCAATAGACGAATCTTCAGCAACTTCAAATCGACCATCTCTGGTTGCGACTCCAGATATAGCAAGGTCTGCGGTCGTAAAAGCAGCCTGACTGCGAACTACTCCATCGCTCACACTGCCTTCTTCAAAGGTATAGTAGGCAAGCAAATCATCATCCTGGCGGAATTCTGTGGACCACTCCCGCCATGCCTTGAATGAGCTTGCGTTTTCTTCAACGGATAACGGTGCGACCGCGGCGGGCAATGCTGTGTTTCTTCTCGACTTTCGTTTCTCCCAAAGAAAGTTGCCCCCCAAAGCTAGAAGCACGGCAAAAATCAATCCGAAGATGAGAAAACGCTTTCGACTTCCCGAATTCTGACTCTCACTCGGCGGATGCACCCAGGGGTTAGTAACTGTCATTCCTCCAACATGCTCGCGTATGGCTGTGCTGTGCGATGCGTATTCTAAAAAAGTCCGACGAGCCGCCCCATCCGAACGCAGGATATTCTGTAGGGAATGAAACTCTTCAGCTGTCATCCGCTCATTATGCCAAGCATCAAATAGAGACATATATTGATCGTGAATCTTCATGCCTGCTGTTTCTGGAAATGCTCCTGTTTACGCTGCTCTCGCTGTATGCATTCGAATAGCGACTGTCTCGTTCGATTAAGAATCTTGTAGAAAGCGGTAGCTGACTTTCCTGCCAATTTCGCAACTTCGTTTATCCGGGCGCCCGGCTCATAGGCGGCTAGCAGCACCTTTCTCATTTTCTCAGGCAGCTTAAGTAGGCACTGATCAAGGAAGTCTCGATTAGGGCTCAAACTCGCCGGGATTTCCACGGCCTCCGCTTCCAAAAGCTCAATGAGGTCTTCATCAAAGACATGGCGATCTCGAGCATTGTCTCGACGAAAGGCGAGAACCTCAAATCGAGCAACAACGCACGACCACTTTATGAACG
>JAHDIL010000037.1:8010-9954 GCA_020630835.1 Verrucomicrobiota bacterium | reverse complement strand
AAGACTTCCACCAAATACGGGAGGATGGAGCGCGCGATACATGTGGCGGCGCGAGGGAGATCTGGAGATTTACCTGTATCATCCGAAAATGACGGGTCCAACTGGTGATCGCGTTCCTCTCAATTTCCGATGCGTGCCATCTACCTGGTATACCCTAACCCAACGAGTCAAAGTAAACGATCTAGGTAAAACAAACGGTTCAGTCCAAGTTTGGATTGATGGAACGCGCCACCTGAATCTCGATCGACTTCATCTCCGCGGTGAGGAAACAGGGTTGATAGATTCTTTCCTCTTTTCGACCTTTTTTGGTGGCGGCACAAAATCTTGGGCTCCAGAATCCGATTGCTCTATTCAGTTTGACCATTTCGCGATCTCCACGAGTCCCCCAAAAACTCAACAAAGCCAACGAGACGCGGCCGAGGAAACCGCTACCTCCATTGACTCGAAATGACTGACTTTACCAAACCCATTAGCCTTTTTTGCGAAGCCGCACTGCAAGCGGACGACACCGGCGCTCAGAACCTTGACTGAAAATTTCGCTTATGAATAAGAAACCCAAAGAATCAGACTGGAAGGTGTTTCGGAAGCTTGTCCCAGAAATTAGAGAACGATATCTCCAGGAGAGGCTTGACGAATTTTCCTCGCTCCTCAGTGATGGAGAACTCAGCGCAACTGAGAAATTTTGGGAGATCGAGGAGCGGTCATCTGACATCTCAAAAATCCTCCGCAGGTGCCTTAATGGTCACTCAAGATCAAAGATGGGGTTATCCATCAGACTAATGCTCAGGCACGGCTTGATGAAAAAGGATGATCTGTCAGCGTTCAGTTCTGAACTCAGCGAGTCGTAATGGCCCCTTGACTATCCAACTATCAACCAAAAGGTCGTAGCGCGCCCGTGGTAAGGCGCAGAATGACTGGAACCCTGAAGAAAATGTTTTCTCGTAAAATTACGCCTAACTTAGAGATTCGCTTATCACTCCCTCAATATGCGGATGAGATCTTTGCGGTCACAGATTCTAACCGCAGTTTTTTGCGAGAATGGCTCCCTTGGCTAGACAGTGTAAACAAATCTGATGACACGCGAAATTTCATCCGGGAGCAGTTGCATCGCTTTGCTAGAGGCGAGGCGATTCATGTCACTATTTTCTCAGAAGGAGCGGTCGCAGGAGTTGCTGGCTATAACGAAATCGATTCTGTAAACGGAATCGGCTACATCGGCTATTGGCTTGCCGAGAAGTATAACGGTAAAGGCATCATGACTAGAGTCGTATTGGATCTAATTACTATTGCCAGAGATGACCTAAAATTACAGAAGGTTGATATTCGCTGTGCGACGGAAAACACGAGAAGTAGAGCTATCCCGGAAAGGCTGGGTTTCACTCATGAAGGAACTTTGAGAAGGGCAGAGAGAGTATATGATGAATGGCTAGATCATGAAGTGTATGCCCTCCTACTTACATAACAAAACACCTCAATCCAGCACCAACTCCTAGCAATCCAAATTTGCCTTTGGTTATGGATATCCGGTTTGCTATGATAGTCAGCAGCCAAGATGCCTGGGCCATCTACGAAAACACCATTCCTCCTCGAAAATACTAATCACACGGCACGAGGTAGAAAGCCCCATAGCAGACGATGTAAGGCAAAGCATTCTCAACTCACTCCTCGCTTGACCGCTGCCCGTTCCGCCTCTTGGTAGACGAATGACTGAAGTGGTTTTCATGGGCACCGGCGACATCGCCATTCCAGCCTTTCGCTGGCTTCTTGCGCATCCTGACTATCGGATAACAGCCTTATTCACCCAACCGGATCGCAAGGTGGGGCGCAAACAGGTGCTGACGCCTCCCGCTATTAAAGTCGTGGCGGAGGAAGCTGATGTTGCCATTTTCCAACCGGAACGGCTGCGCAAAGATCCAGAAGCTCTAGCAGAACTGCAAAAGAAAA
>JAHDIL010000037.1:0-8000 GCA_020630835.1 Verrucomicrobiota bacterium | reverse complement strand
AAGGCCGATTTTTTCGTCGTGATGGCCTATGGGCAGATCCTGCCGCAGGAGGTCATCGCTATGCCTCGACTCGCTTGCGTAAACCTGCACGCCTCACTTTTACCTCGCCATCGAGGGGCAGCGCCGATCCAGTCGGCCATTGCAGCGGGCGACGAGACAAGCGGGGTGACTCTCATGCACATCGAGCAGAAGCTGGATGCTGGACCGATGATTCATAAGGAAGCAATCACGCTCGACGCGGCAGAAACGGGTGGCAGTCTGCACGATCGGCTGGCAGAGCTGAGCCCGCAAGTGCTAGAGAATGGCTTACCAGCCCTGCTCACTGATCCAACTACCGGCACAATCCAGGACGAAGCTCTGGCAACACATTGCGGCAAACTCGCGCGAGAGGATGGCCTGATCGACTGGGCACAGCCTGCCGTAGAGATCGAACGGCGCATCCGTGCTTTTGATCCATGGCCGGGAACGGCCGGAGTATTGCAAAACGGGTCGGACGGGGAGCCGCAACAGATCAAGATTTTCCCGCACGCGGAAGTCATACCCGAATCTTCCTCATCGCCCCCCGGAAACATCGAGCAAGTGGATAAGGACGGAATCACCGTTGCCTGTGGCGAGGGGCAGCTCAAACTCACGGGTCCATGGCAGGTTCCAGGCAAGAAACGAATGCCTCTACAGGATCTGCTACGCGGCTTTTCAGTCGCCGAGGACGCCCGTTTCCTGTCGACCTGACATTTTTCTTTTGAATTCCAATCGGAGTCTGACAGGTTGGGAGAACCGTTCCTTCCCTCCTATGCCCAGCCCTATCTACAAACGTGTCATTCTGAAACTTTCTGGTGAAGCCCTCCGTGAGCCGGGCAGCCAAGATAATATTTCACCAGAGATAGTCGAGGGTATGGCGGAGCAGATCAAAGTGGCGCAACAAGCTGGTGTGGAAGTCGCTGTCGTCGTGGGTGGTGGCAACTTCTGGCGCGGAGCTTCAGCGGCGGGCCGAGGCATGGACCGGGCAACTGCTGACTACGTAGGCATGCTAGCGACGGTGATGAATGCGCTGGCTGTGCAAGGCGCTCTAACTGCCGTGGGCGTAAAATCGCATGTGCATTCCGCTATCGAGATGCAGAACGTAGCGGAGACCTTTATCCGCCGTAAAGCATTGCGCCAGCTGGAGAAGGGACGAGTCGTCGTCTTTGGTGCAGGCACGGGCAACCCCTTCTTTACCACGGATACAACGGCTGCTCTGCGCGCCAGCGAGATCGGGGCTGATGCCATTTTCAAAGCGACAAAGGTAGACGGGATCTATGACAAGGACCCAAACGAGCATGCCGATGCTAAAAAATATGAGAGCATCTCCTTTACTGATGCCTTGGCACAAGACCTCAAGGTGATGGATGGCACGGCTTTCACTCTCTGTCGCGACAACAACATCCCCATCGTAGTCTTTGATATGAACGAGCCGAATAATATCTCCCGCGCCCTCATGGGAGAGTCAATTGGTTCCGTAGTCGGTGGTTCATAACACCTATCGACAGCTCCCCCTCAACCCAATACCTACTTATGGATACTGATACCCTACTCCTCGAAACGGAGGAAACGATGCAGAAGGCTGTGGATTTTGTTTCGCAGGAAATGTCATCGGTCCGCACTGGCAAGGCGAGCCCCGCTCTGCTTGATAACATTACTGTCAACGTCGAGGCCTATGGCTCATCGATGGCGCTGAAGCAGCTGGCTCTCGTCTCTGCCCCTGAGCCACGTATGCTGACCGTCCAGCCACATGACCCATCCACCATGCAGGACATCGAGCGAGCACTCCGTGAGTCTAAGCTCGGTATCACTCCAGCATCTGACGGGCGCATCATCCGCTTACCTATCCCGGAGCTCTCTGAGGAGCGCCGTCGAGATCTCGTAAAGGTGATCAAGGACATGGCTGAGCAGGGGCGCGTGCGCATCCGCTCCGCTCGCAAGGATGCCAACGACAAGCTCAAGTCAGCTCTCAAATCCAGCGAGATCACTGAGGATAACGCTCATGATATGGAGAAAAGTGTTCAGGACCTGACCGACAAGTATGTGAAAGCGATCGACGAGCACTTCGCCGCCAAGGAGAAGGACCTAATGACGGTCTAGAAGACCGTCTCGCCACTTCGCCCCCAAAAAACAGGAATGATCGACGCTTCTGATCTCTTCGATTCCACCCAGTCAGATCACAGCTCGCTGCTAGATGGTGAAGGCCCAGCTTGGGAGGCCATCAAACGCATTGCTCCGCATCTGAAAGAGCGGCTCGCCAATGTCGATGGGCCTTTGATCAAAGGCCAAGTGGACGAACGAGCGAACGTGGGAAGCGAGGTCTACGTCGCCGAAGGGGCTATCGTCGAGGCCTTTGCCACGATTCAGGGACCGGCATGGATAGGCACAGGGACCACGGTCCGAGCAGGAGCCTATCTCAGGAACAATGTGATCGTCGGCGACGAATGCACATTGGGTAATTCGTCGGAGTTTAAAAACTGCCTACTTTTCAACAAATGCGAGGTGCCTCACTTCAACTATGTGGGTGACAGTATCCTCGGATACCGCGCCCATCTGGGCGCTGGGGTGATTTGCTCAAACGTGCGGCTCGATCGGACCTCGGTAAAACTCAGTCTAAACGGAGATGTCATCGACACAGGCCTCCGTAAATTTGGCGCCTTGGTCGGCGATGCCTCAGAAGTCGGCTGTAATTCTGTCCTCACTCCCGGCACCATCTTGGGACGTAGCTGCATCCTCTATCCCTGCACCCACTGGAAGGGGGTGCTTGGTGACAAACAGATCGTAAAAACACGGCAAGGGCAGGAAATCGCCCCCTTGCTAGATCACTCCTGATTTCCGACAAAGGTGTCGAGAAAGTTGCTTTTTCGTCGGCCCGTGGCATGTGTGGGACCTTTTCCCAGTCGGCAGGACTCACGCTTTACGTTCTTCGAAAGGCATCTCTGACCATCCGCATCCTCCCGCATCGTTTCACTCCTATGATCACCTTTCGCTATCTTGCACGATTCACTGACATCGGCTCCAATTGCTATGAGCTACAGATGGGCGACACACGCGTCGTCCTCGATGCCGGGACCCACCCGAAGCATACGGGCCCCAGCACCCTGCCCCGCATTGATGATATGGAGCCGAACTCGGCGGACGGAATCATCGTAACCCACCCACACCTAGACCACATCGGCGGACTGCCGTGCGTAGCCAAGCATCACAGCGAAGCCCCCATCGTCACGACAGCTCCCACGAAGAACTGTGGTCTTGCCCTGCTTCACAACTCGGTGAACGTGATGAAAAGCCAGCGGATAGAGCTGAAAGAAGAGGCTTACCCTCTCTTCACCCACAAAGAAGTCGAGCGCTTGGCGAGTCGCTTCCAGGTGCGCGAGCCTGGTCAACCTTTCACTTTCGGTGATGACGACCGCGTGGAAGGGAAATTCTTTAATGCTGGCCACGTGCTGGGCGCCGCTGGGGTGAAGCTGACACTCGGCGATCACACCGTATTCTACACGGGGGATATTCATTTCGAGGACCAGACTGTGACGCAAGGGGCTGATTTCCCGACGGAGGGCATAGATACCCTGATCGTCGAGACCACCCGTGGCGCAGCCCCCCGCGCCCCCGGTTACACGAGGGAGAAAGAAAAGCAGCGTCTCTGTCAGCATATTTTTGACACTCTGGATCGTGACGGAGCCGTGCTTATTCCTGTTTTTGCTTTCGGGAAAACGCAAGAACTCCTGCTCATGCTAAAGGAAATGATGGAGGAGGGCGACTTACCGAATACCCCCATCCACATCGGTGGCCTGAGCACAAAAATGACAGAAATAGCAGACTCCTTCTCCAACCGCATCGGTCGCATGCACTACGGCACGAAGATCCTCAAGGATTTCGATCAGGTGCGTGTGCTGCCTCGCGGCAAGGCAGCACCCAAGTTCCGTGCTGGTCAAATCTATGCCATGTCTAGCGGCATGATGTCTGAGCACACTGCCAGCCACCGCATCGCCAAAGGGGCTCTTGGAAACGAGAAGAACTCCATTCTTTTTGTGGGTTATGCCGATCCGGAGAGCCCAGCCGGACACATCCTTGAAGCCGGTAAAGGCGGCAAGGTTAAGCTTTCTTCCACAAACGATGACGAGACAGCCATTCGCTGCGACATTGAGCGTTTCGACTTTAGTGGCCACGCCCCTCGTGAGCAGATCGTAGACTACATCGAGCGCGTCTCACCGAAGCGCGTGATCCTAGTCCATGGCGACACCCCTGCTAAAGAGTGGTTCGAGCAAGAACTGACGCAGAAGCTGCCTGAATGCGAAGTCATCCACCCCGAACCAGGAGCTGAGTTTCGTTGGGAGTAGACAAACCAGCCTGCTGGTTTATAGATCCAAACCTCCAACCTTTAGATTCTTTTTCTCGTGAGCCTCATTGTCCAAAAATATGGCGGCACCTCAGTAGGAACGCCCGAGCGAATCCTCAATGTGGCGCGACGCATTCTGGAAACGAAGCAAGCGGGGCACCAGGTCGTAGCTGTCGTTTCAGCCATGTCTGGGGTGACCAATCGCCTAATCGAATTGGCAGACGAGGTTACAGGAGAGTCAAAACCAAGCGAACGTGAAATGGATGTGCTGCTCTCCACTGGCGAGCAAACCACCATCGCTCTCACCGCCATGGCCCTCAATGCCATGGGAGCAAAAGCCGTCTCCCTCACCGGCGCCCAGGCCGGCATCGAAACAGATGGAGTCCATACTAAGGCCCGCATCTCCACCATCTCACCGGCCGGGGTGCACGATTTGCTCGATGATGATCACATCGTCATCCTGGCGGGGTTTCAAGGCAAGACCTCCGACGGGAAAATCACCACCCTCGGGCGCGGCGGCTCAGACCTTACCGCTATTGCCATGGCAGCAGCCATCGAAGCCGACCTCTGTCAGATTTTCACCGATGTGGATGGGGTCTACACTTGTGACCCACGAGTCGTGCCGAATGCACAAAAGATCCCCGAAATCAGCTATGACGAAATGCTGGAAATGGCGAGCTCCGGCACCAAGGTAATGCAATCTCGCTCTGTGGAATTTGCCAAAAAATTTGGCGTGCCTTTTGAGGTGCGCTCCAGTCTCAACAATAATCCGGGAACTCTAGTGAAAGAAGAAACCATGAGCATGGAATCCGTAGTCATCCGCGGGGTCAGTCTTGAGCGCGCTCAAGCCAAGGTCACTATCTCTAATGTCCAAGACTTCCCCGGCAGCGCCAGTCGCGTTTTCGGAGCCGTGGCCGAGGCCAACATCATGGTCGATATGATCGTGCAGAACGTCTCGCATACGAATGCCACCGACATCTCCTTCACACTTTCAAAAGACGATGTGGAGCAGGCTCAGAGCGTGCTGGCTCCTGTCATCGCCGAGTTGGGTAAAGATACCACCATCGAGGCCACTGACGGCATCGCCAAACTGAGCGTTGTCGGTATCGGGATGCGCTCTCACTCTGGCGTGGCGTCTGAGATGTTTGCCGCTCTAGCAGAGGCCGCAATCAATATCCAGATGATCTCCACCTCTGAGATCAAAATCAGCGTCACCGTGGCTGAGGATGACATCGATAAGGCCGCGAAAGTGGTGCACGATGCGTTTGACCTAGGTTGAGGCTCACGCTCATGATACAGTCACATCGACTTGATCATGACTCCTGCTGAATTCCTCACCGAGCTCTTTGAAGCTGCCGCTTCTCGCCCTCTACGCTTCGGTCAGTTACGCATCCGGGAGATCAGCAAGCTGTTCTTGATTCACCATGTTGACGACGAGGTGGACGCGGAGGAGCTGCAGCCGCTCGCTACTGCAGCCGAGATCAGAGCCTGGACGGAGCACGATAACCAGGGAAACCACAGAATCCTGTCAACGGCCCCGACACTTAAATCGGGCTTTGTCTATAGGGCATCAGACATAGCCAGCCTAGTAATGGCACTCGAGGCCTTCTATCCAGAGACCCTGACTAACTGGATGAGCTACGCACAGAATGAAACCGAGGCCGTTCCTCTGCGTCAGGCGCTGATAGAACAGGCTGCTGATTTCCCGAAGGCAGCACAGATAACTGATGCAATGGCCAATAAAATCATGCGTGACACATGCTCCAAGGGGTGCCTACGAACCATTGCGTGGCCTCTTTCGAGAGAATCCCCCGTGAGCAAGCTTACGCCAGGCCGCGGGGAGATCCCCATGATTTGCACGCGCGCATGTTCACTTGCCGCCGAACACGCCAACGAACTCGCTTCAGTAGGTTAGCTTCAGAAGCACCGAGGCACTCACCTGCGATGGAAAAAGCGGTTGAATGTGTCTCATTCCATCCCTAGATTCGCCGTCCTCACTCGATCACTGCAGGGTTTGCAGCATCGAGTCTACCAATCTCCTTTCGGTTATGCTTAGCGCCTTTCGCAACTTTCAAAAGTGGCTCATCATTTTCATCACCATCGCCGTGGTCATCGGCTTTGCGTTTCTCTACTCTGACTATGACTTTATCAAAGGCACCCTAGGCAAACGCAACTGCGTGGCAAAGGTTGACGGCAAATGCATAGACGATGAGCAGATCATGAAACTAGCGTCTAATCTGCAAGTGGCCAATCGAGTCGGACTCTTCGACTACAGCAGGACCTTATTTGGCGAACGCCAGGATGATGATCTAACAGAGTTTGCCATGGGACTGCTCACGCTGCGCAACGAAGCAAAAGCGATGGGCATAGAGCCCAGCGATACAGAAATCAAACAAGCAGTCGCTCGATTACCTATCTTTCAACAACCATGGGCTGATCAAGATTTTGTAAAAGCTCAGATCCTGCAGCCTGCTGGTTTTACGGATTCCGATTTCTACCAACTCGTAAAGGACTCCGTAGCCCTAGAGCAGCTCAAATCGCTCGTCACCGCCGGAATTTCTCCTCAACCGGATCAGGTGGAAACCGTCTATTTAGGTCAAAACCGTGTATTCACCGGAAACCTTATCACCTTCCCCCGCGAATCATTCAATGAACAGTCCAAGCCAACGGATGAGGAAATTTCTACCTACTACGAGGACAATAAGCCATCTCTGTTGTCATCTCCGAAACGCGGGTTCCAAGCACTCACCTTTACTCCAAAGGAACTACCGGAGGACGCAACAAGCGAGGACAAAGCTAAGGCTCGCCTCGCCTTTCCCCGGGCCGTCAACGAGGCTTATACGGCGCTTTCGCTGGAGGGAGCAGACTTCGCAAAACAGGCCCAAGAGCTTGCTAAAGCCAGCAATCCAGATTTCGACGCTGAATTTTCAACGATCCAACCTTTCGCACGGAACGAAGCCCCCGATCCCTTCTCCAACAATACTCAGGTTTTAGGAGAACTATTTTCAGAGCAAGCAGGCGTAGGGTCTGTCACGATCCCCTTAACTCAGCCAGGCGGGGGGTTTGCCATCTATCACTACAGCGAGTTTAAAGAACCTTCTCAGCTGACCTTGGAAGAAGCGAAGCCAGCGATTGTTGAAGCTTTAACCACCAAGAAGGCCAACCAGTCGGCGAAGGAAGCGGCGGAGAAATTCGCGGCGACTCTTGACGAGAAGTTGAAAGGTGGAGCTAAAATTGGCCAAGCAATAAAACCTCTACCCAAAGAGGCAAAAGCGCTCGACCTCAAGGAAGTCACCTTCGCTGAGGACATCCCTGACACCGACTATGATCGAACAGTCTACTCAGCATTCTCCGACATGAATAAGGGAGATCTCTCCGAGACTCTGACTCTGCCTGCTGGTGACGGTTATGCCATAGCCTACCTGGGCAATGTGAAGGTATATAAGAGCGAGACTAAAGAGGAAGACATTCGTGAGATCACAGCATCCATGGAGGTTGGGATGCGTGATATTGCTTTCCAAGAATGGTTCGAAAAACGCTCTAGCGGGATCCGTGGTAACCTTGTTGTCCGAGGTGAAACGGGCGAACAGCCCGAAGACGGCGCCTAATTTCCCACTCTCCATCGCCTTCATCTATGAGCTCC
>JAHDIL010000036.1:2728-9984 GCA_020630835.1 Verrucomicrobiota bacterium | reverse complement strand
CGTGGGAGTAGAAACGGAGGCTGCGTCGACTAGCGACACAAACTCTGCCAGATCAGAAACCGGCTTCCCTCCATACTGCGCGGCGATTTCGGCAGCTCGGCCTGCATCCGTATCAAACACGGCAACAAACTCAACATCCCCCAACTCGCTATAAATACGGGCATGGTTCTGACCGATCGCTCCTACTCCGGCAACTCCGACTCGTAAACTCATGGCTGCAGTATGAGCCGCCTCGCCCGTGGAGCAAATAAAGAATTCAGCATTTACGATTTGCGGCTCAAGGCATCCTCGATACCCTCGCCCGATGAACCTCTTGATCGATAACGTTACTCTTCGCAGCGTAAACCGCCGGGGTTTGAGGGCTATCGTAGCCGTCCTCGTAGGAATGAGCTCAGCCAGCTTCGCCGAAACGGTCGACTCGCCCCATCCTCACTCTCTCAGTGAGACAGACTACCTCGAAACCCACTACGCAGCAGGTTGGGACAGTCGTTACTATTCGGAGGGTCGCGACGCGCTCGATGGGGACCCCATCGCGTGGTGGTCTGCCGAAGCCGCCCATGGAATCTGGGCGGGCGGTATCTGGCATGGGTTCTCGCCTGAGCAGAACTATGATGAACTGCAACTTTGGGCCGGGGTTAGCCATTCTATCAACAACATCGCGTTTTCCCTAGCCTGGAGGCATCTCCGCTTTCCGTTCGAAAATAGCTTTGATAATGAAATCGGTTTAGGCCTAACTTGGGATGATTTTTGCGGGGTTTGCGCGTTTACCGCAGACATCTACTACTCCCTAGAGGCGGAGGGTTGGTTCAGTGAGTTCGGGTGGCATCGCGACATCCTGAGCACTGATCGCTTTGCTCTATCTCTATCCGGAATCTTAGGCGCTAACCAGGGCTATGTGACAGATGGTCACGATGGCCTCAACCATGCGGCTCTGAGCGCAGAGCTTGCTGTGCCCCTATCAGAGACCGTCAGTTTCGGCGCCCACCTCACGCACAATTGGTCCCTAGAGCGCAATCTCTCTGCAGCAGGAGACGCCCAGCTTTTCGATTTCTGGTTTGGTGGCTTCGGGCTGGAAATTAGCTTTTGAACAAATCTTGACGTTTCATGGGTTGTGCGCCCAATTGCCAACGATGAGCCAAAACAATTCTTCAGCCGATTCAGTGAGCCTCTATGATGAATTCCTCGCTGAGCGGGAGGAGATTCTTCGTCACAAATGGCTGCAGAGCGAAAAACAAGGGCGCGACGTTGGCTTCGACACAGCGCTAGTCGATTGGGTGAAACATCACCGCGAGACGTGGAAAAAAGAGCAGCAGAGCAAACGTTAGTCTTGGCTCCGAAGAGAAAAATGCAGTTGAGCGCAACGGCCCATGTAGTGCTCCATACGGTAATCGTGGGCAGCTTTCTGCGCATGTTCGAGGCTGAGTTCCGCCTCCCCTTTCGCCTCAAAGTAGAGAGCTAAGTAGTAGTGAGCATAGCAGAGGTGATTCCGTTTCTCCTCTGCTGAGGCAGGGAAATTTTCAGCTGCCTTTATGACTTCTTCTGGTGAGCCATTCCCGCGAAAGAGTTCGTGAATCTCGGCCATCGGCACACGCTGATCTCCTTTGATGGGGATCAGCTCCGCTTGAGACTCGTCCCATCCTTTGACAGGGACTTGGCAGATAAAATGAAAGACCGCGTTCTCCACATCATGTGAATTCACCTCTTGGTGAATGCGGAACTGCTCAGCCCCCTGCTCAAACCTGCCAGAGTAATAGAGCGCGATCCCTCTCTGCCAATGATAGGGAGCATCTGCAGGGCGAAATTCCAGGTAATGGTCAAAGGACTCTACGGCGTCTGTAACTTGACCAGAGAAAAACAGCTCAACTCCGGCCGCTTGGAAAGCCCTAACCCGCAAGTCGACTAAGGGCGGGACCGACGACTCCAAGTCTGTAAGCTCTAGCACTTTTTCCCAGTCCCCAGCAGCAGCCGCTTGCTTGGCCTTCGCAAGCCGTTCGCCCAAACCGAGATCATCTTCAGAGCCCGAGGCAGTGCACAGAATGCCAGCGGCAGCGAGGATAGTTAAGAAAAAACGCGCCTTTTTCATGCCTGTAAAACGTCCTCTCCTTCGGACTTAGCAACAATAATAGCTCCGCAGGAATCGCTGAATACATTAACGGCAGTCCGAGTCATATCCAGCGGCCTATCTACGGCAAGGAGCAAGCCAATGACAGCCTCTGAATTCGCGATTCCGACATTGTTGATAATAATAACGATGGCAACAAGGCTGGCACTAGGGACACCTGCTACTCCTATGCTTGTGAGCAAGGCCAACGTCACTACGGAGAACTGTTCTAAAAACCCTAACTCCAATCCCAAAACCTGGGCAACGAACATGACGGCCACACATTCGTAAAGAGCTGTTCCATCCATATTAACCGTTGCACCTAGCGGCAACACGGTCCCGCTCACCCGATTTGACACGCCAGCCTTCTCGCGCAAAGCCCGCATGGTCACTGGCAATGTAGCCGAGCTCGAGGCGGTGGAGAACGCCGTCATAAGCGGATTAAGCATCGCCTTGTAATGGCGCAGCGGATTCACTTTTCCTACCACCGCTAGGAGTATGGGCATAGAGACAAAGAGATGAGTCAGCAGGGCTGCCAAGACAACGAAGAAGTATTTTCCCAGCACCTTGATGATTTCGATCCCGGTTGCTGAGGCCGTCTCTGCCACGAGCGCAAAAACCCCGATGGGAGCGAGCATCATAACCCATTGAATGATGAGCATACTCAACTCATTGACACCACTCATGAAACCGAGAACTGCCTTTCGCCCCTCATCGCTGATTTTAATCAAGCCTATAGCCGTCAGAATAGCGACGAAAATTAGGGCGAGCATTTGTCCATTAGACCCAAAGGCCTGAAAAATATTCTCAGGCACCATACGAAGGAAGATGCCCCAGATCGCGCCCCCTTTCCCTGAATCCCCCTCTACCTTCTTAACAACATTTCCGGCATAGGTTTCTTCGTTGTTCTCGATCTGCTCTTTGATCGCAGCATTCGGCTCGCCATCGACAAGGCCGGGCTGGAGCATGTTAACTAAGCAAAGCCCGATGAGAATAGCGATGAGGCTTGTCGCCGCATAATAGAGCAGTGTCTTCCCACCCAGACGAGCGAAACCTTCCACCTTACCAAGACCCGCTATGCCAGTGATAATGGAGCTGAAAACCAGCGGAACAATGACCATCTTTAGCAACTGCATAAAGAGGGTGCCTACGAAGTCGAAGACAGCAACTAACCGCGTGGCCCAAGGCATCAGCTCGCCCGTAACTCCATCCGTAGCGTAAGCGTTAAGGCAACTCCCAGCGACCAGCGCTAGAACCATTGCGAGTAGAATTTGTTGCCAAGGCTTCATCAGAGTCAATCTAATGAACCCCACGCAAAGGAAAAGCAAAAACCACTCCCAAAGGCAAATTGGACTTGCTTCCCCTCCTCCCAGCCTTGTTATTCTCTCGCATTATGCAAAACCGTCTCTTCCTTAGCATTTCACTTATTGTCAGTTTTTTCGCTACAGGCACAAAGTCCTATGCCGAAGAGATTCGTGTCCTTGTCGCTGATGGACCGCAGGGGGCGCACAACTTTCTAGAGACAACCCCTGTGCTGATCGAAATCCTAAAAACTCAGCCGCGATTTGTAGTCACACACACGCGCTCCTCGGAAGAAGCATGCAAAGACGGGTCTTACCAGCCAAGCTTCGCCGACTTCGATGTTGTCGTTATGAACGAGGGGTTTAACGCTCCGCTATGGCCTAAGGCAACGCAAACGGCCTTCGAAAAATACATGGCAGAAGGCGGCGGTATGGTTTCGATTCATGCTGCCAACAACTGCTGGCCAGACTGGGTGGAGTATAACAAAATGACCGGTGTTGGAGGATGGGGTGGTCGCAACGAAAAGAGCGGCCCCTACCTCTACATGGATGATGAGGGAAAGATTATTCGAGACCCTGCCCCTGGCAAAGGTGGTGCGCACGGACCGGCGCATGAATTCGAGATCAAGGTTCGCCAGCCCGAGCATCCGATCATGAAGGGACTGCCCCTAGTTTTCAAGCATGGTCCCGACGAGCTCTATGACAAGCTGCGCGGACCTGCCGAAAACGTGACGATACTAGCAACCGCTTTTTCATCTCCAGATCAGAAAGGCACTGGCCGACACGAGCCTGCCCTGATGGCGATCTCCTACCATAAGGGGCGCGTATTCCACACGATCCTGGGACACCACACAAGTCAAATTCAGGAAGGCAGTTTCGTGACCACATTCCTGCGTGGGACCGAGTGGGCTGCCACGGAAAAAGTAACGATTCCTGTGCCTACCGAGTTTCCAAATCAAGAGAAGTCATCGGAGTAGCGATTCGACTCCTAGGCGGTCCCATCTGTCTGGATTGTTTTGGCTATGTCATCGCACATCGCAGCCGATTAGCGCTTTCGCGCCTAGCGCTAATGCGTGCCGGCCGCTCCTTGTTTGTGGTTAACTATACGCTTAGCCATTAGCTATGCGTTATATCCCTACCCTCCTGTTGACGGCTCTCTTTCTGATCCCGCTCAGAGCTGACGACCGGCCCAATATTCTTTTCTTTTTTGCGGACGACTGGGGTAAGTATGCGAGCTGCTACCGTCATTTGGATGGCACGCCTAGCCTAAATGACGTCATATCTACCCCTAACATCGATCGCATCGCTGATGAGGGTGTGTTATTCGAAAACGCTTTTGTGCCAGTAGCCTCCTGCGGCCCATGCCGAGGCTCTTTGGCTACCGGTCAATATTTTTGGAATTGTGCGAGCGATGCCTTTCTCAATACCAAAAATTCCGGCTGGAAATCGAAAACGAATCCAGATGGTCAGGTTAGTCCTTTCGGCCGTATCACCAAGTTCGGCGATCTCCTCCGCAAAAGCGGATACTACACGATCACCTCGCAGAAAACCTTCGCCATGAAACAGTCGAAGAAAACCAAAGAGCATATAGCCTTTGGACCGGTGAACTATGAGCGCTACGGGCTGTATGTGGGCGAAGAGGGGCTATCGTTTAAGGATAGAAAAACTCGACACGACGAGATTGTTGAGAATTCGAAAAACGAAATCCGGGCTATCCTAGCCGGTTGTCCGGAGGATACCCCCTTCTACTTCACCTACGGATCGATCAACGTTCATCGCCCCTACACGCCAGACTCCGGAGCAGAACTCTGGAACATTGACCCCGATTCTCTGAAAGGACTCATCCCTCCCTATCTCCCCGACAACGAAGACGTGCGCCGAGATTTCTCAGATTATCTGGGGGAAGTTCTCGCCCTGGACCTCAAGCTCGGCGCCATGCTGGAAGTGCTAGAGGACGCCGGTGAACTCGACAACACCATGGTGGTTTTATCAGGCGATCACGGAATCCCTGGAGTCCCTAGGGGCAAAACCAACTGTTATGACCTAGCAACCCGCGTTCCCATGATAGCGCGCCTACCGTCAGCTATTCCTAGCGGAAGACGTGTGGAAGATTTCATCAGTATCATGGATGTTGGCCCGACCTTCCTGGACTTCGCCGGAGTAGAGGTGCCCGTCGAGATGGATGGCAAGAGCTTCCTTCCACAACTAACTAGCGAAAACTCAGGTTGGATCGATAAAGCGAAGGATCGAGTGGTCATCGGACGGGAGCGCCATTACCACACGGCGCGAGCGGGGAACATCCCCTTCCCTATGCGGGCCCTACGTTCAAAAGACTTCCTCTACATCAAAAACTTCAAACCTGAGCGTTGGCCTATGGGCGAACCTTTGAGCTTCGTAGAGAATCGCA
This sequence comes from Verrucomicrobiota bacterium, assembly GCA_020630835.1. GTDB lineage: Bacteria > Verrucomicrobiota > Verrucomicrobiia > Verrucomicrobiales > DEV007 > Arctic95D-9. Next base: position 4,175 of record JAHDIL010000036.1, on the reverse strand, counting down.
GACCTAATGAGCTCTACCGAATGGGATTGAGCACCTATGCCGGATTCCGTGATCTGGACGGATCGCTGACGAAGGCCAGCATGGTGGCGCAATCTGACTATAGCGAGACGCCAGAACCCAATGTAGCAAAATTATGGAAGCTAACGATGGGACATCGCCCAGCTGAGGAGCTCTACGACATGCGGAAGGACCCGCATCAAATGGAGAATGTCGCTGGCGATCCCGCCTATAAACAAGCTCTACTCTCCCTGCGAGAAGAGGTCGATACCATCATGAAAAAGAGCAACGACCCGCGTCTTGGCGAGACCTTTGACCACCCACCTTATTCCGTTCCGGGGTTACCGAAACAGTAAAAGGCATCCACCACTCGCCGTGCCTAGCGAAATCTGGACACGCCGTTGCTTTTTCCCGGTATGCGGGAATTCTTTTTGACTTCCCCCTGCTTCAAAAGTAACCAAAAGCCTCGTAGTCAACTACGAGGCTTTTTTGTTCTCTACCCACTCATCTCTCAAAACTCTCATGTCAAAACCCTCTCTTATCATCGGCTCGGATCACGGCGGACTTGAAATGAAGAAAGCCGCTGTCGACCACCTACAGGCAGCAGGCTACGAGGTCGAGGATATCGGCGCCTTTGACACCAGCTCTGTAGACTACCCCGACTATGCTGCCACCGTGGCAAAAGCTGTAACATCAGGCAGCAAAGACCTGGGGATCCTCTGCTGCACCACCGGCATTGGCATGGCCATCGCCGCTAATCGCTTTGCGGGCGTGCAAGCAGCCGTTGTTACCGATGCAAGACTCGCCGAAAAGACACGGACGCACAACCAGACCAACGTTCTCTGCCTAGCTGGAGAACTTACCGAGGCCTCCGAAACTGGAGCGATCCTCGACGCTTGGCTGGGCGCTGAATTTGATGAAACTTCGCGACACGGACGCCGTGTTGGAAAGATGAACACTTGTGGCGCCGCCGTTTCCGCCCCCCACCTAGCCCATGTCGATCCCGATGTATTCGCCGTAGTCGAGCATGAGGAAAGCCGCCAGAGTGGGAATATAGAGCTGATTGCATCAGAGAACTTCGCCTCGAAAGCCGTTCAACAAGCTCAGGGTAGTTGCCTGACCAACAAGTATGCCGAGGGCTACCCCGGACGCCGTTGGTATGGCGGCTGCGAGGAGGTGGATAAGGTAGAAATACTCGCTATCGAGCGTGCCAAAGAGCTGTTCGGAGCGAAGTTTGCTAATGTGCAGCCTCACAGCGGCTCTCAGGCTAACGCCGCCGTCTATTTTTCCGTCCTCGAGCCCGGCGATAAAATCCTGACAATGGACCTAAGTCACGGTGGACACCTGACCCACGGACATTTCGCGAATTTCTCTGGTAAGCTCTATGAGGTTCAGCATTACGGAGTGTCTGAGCAGGATGAAACCATCGACTACGATAAACTCGCCGAAG
>JAHDIL010000036.1:1738-2718 GCA_020630835.1 Verrucomicrobiota bacterium | reverse complement strand
AAGCTGCTAAAGAATACCAGCCCAAGATGATCACAGCCGGGGCTTCGGCCTACTCGCGGCAGATCGACTTTGCTCGCATGCGCGAGATCGCTGATTCCGTGGGGGCATACCTGTTTGTCGATATGGCCCATATTGCCGGACTGGTAGCTGCTGGCGTGCACCCTAGCCCCATCCCGCACGCTGATTTCGTTACCACGACTACCCACAAGAGTCTTCGTGGACCTCGTGGAGGGCTTATCCTCAGCAACGATGAAAAAATTGCAAAGAAGCTTGATGCGACCGTTTTCCCTGGAGTCCAAGGCGGCCCACTCATGCACGTCATTGCGGCCAAAGCCGTGTGTTTCTTTGAGGCTCTGAAACCTAGCTTCAAAGAATACCAGACTCAGGTCATCAAAAACGCAGCGAAATTGGCCGCCACTCTCGAGGGTCATGGCTATCGCATCATTTCCGGGGGGACCGAAAACCACTTATTCATGGTTGATCTGCGCCCTCAAGGCTTGAACGGCAAAATTGCCCAGGAAGCCTTGGATGAGGCCGGGATCACCGTAAACAAGAACTCCATTCCTTTTGATACGGAGAGCCCGTTCAAAGGCGGAGGGATTCGCATCGGAACACCTGCCGTCACCACGCGAGGCTTGAAAGAAGAGGAAATGGTGCAGGTCGGGAACTGGATTCACGAGGCGATCACAAGCCACGAAGCTCCAGAGAAGTTGGAAGCCATTCGCCAACAGGTGATGGCGTTCAACGAACGCTTTCCCCTACCGTAACCTGAAGGCGAGCACGGTCCATTTTCACGCGTATTAACCCTTTAGGGCTCTCTTTCCGCTTTTCCCGCTCACTACACTGAGGACCGCGACATGCGCCGATACGAGCTGCCAAGCGGCTCTCACGGGACAATGAGCGCATAATCGCCCCGCTCCATCTTATTGAAGATGGTTCGGGCACCCTCCATAGTCATCCGGATACACCCTGCCGAGGCC
>JAHDIL010000036.1:0-1728 GCA_020630835.1 Verrucomicrobiota bacterium | reverse complement strand
ATTCCCTTGATGAGTGCCGAAGGCTGAGCAACTGAAGCGCATGAAGTAAGGCATCTTCGAATCATAGATATTCGATACATGGTGCCTACTTTTTTGTGTGATTACATATTCCCCGGGAGGCGTGCGGTGCCCCTTCTTTCCTGTGGAAATAGGGCCAGAATAGGTGATTTTCCCATTCTCATACAATTTCAGGCGTTGGCTCGAAATATCGATGATCAACTTGCGGAACTGATAGTCCCGAGCCTCACCGAGGATAGCTATCTGCATCATCCGCACATCATTCGTCCACGCCCCTATACTCTCTGGTGACATGTAGCTGCGGGTGTATTGATTCAGCTTGGCTCCAGCGTCGACTAAAGCTTGAGCGACCTGGTGATTCTTCTGAGCCGCAGCTGCCATCAAGGGGCGTATGCGCCGATCATACTGCAAGGCGTTCCGAAATGAGGTTTGCCTGAACTTAGAACGAAACTCAGCACCCGCTGGATAACGCTCGTAAGCTTGGGGGTCAGCTCCAGCATCCAGGAGAGCCTTGGCCGTTGCCGTCATATCGTTCGCTATCGCCCAGCCGATCAGCGAGTGCCCATCTCGTGCCTTTCCCTCGCCCAAACTGGCTCCAGCCCGCAAAAACGCTAAAGCAAGATCCTCACGCCCCTCTCTCACCGCCTTCGCTAACCAGCTTTCCCGCCCATCGAACTGAACTTGGGGATCAGCGCCGGCATCGAGAACATTAATAGCCATCTCGAACCGTTCTTCGGCGAGGCAATAGGCTAGCGGAGACTCCCCGTGCGGTCCGGTAGCCGAAACGTCGACACCACCAGAAAGCATGACACGGACCAGCTCATCGTCGCCGGTAAGAATGGCAGCCCAGAAATTATCGCCTAACTCAGCGCCATTCTCTAACAGAGCTCGGACGGCATGGGTGGCACCCATCTGAACGGCTTGGTCAAAGACACGTAAACCATCTTGCGATATCTTCGTATTCGGGTCAGCACCAGCCCGGATCAGGCTAGCTAGCATGGTTGCATCTCGTCGCTCCAAAGCAGCAGTCATCAGCAGTGCATCGTGCCTTTTAGCCCCCGCGGAGATAAGCGCCTCAACTACGGGGATATGCCCTGACGCAACAGCCAGCTCGAGAGGCGCTTCCCCACCTCGTGTTGGCGTATTCAAATCCTTGGCCGCGGCAATGACCTGATCTAGCATGTGAAAGTCGCCCGAGCTCACCGAAGCATGAATGGCGTTAACCCCCTTCTTTTCGCAGAGTTTATCGACTGAGGCTCCAGCTTCCAAGAGGTCAGCAAGACGATCACGATCACGGTTCTCGACAGCACTGACGATGAGCAAATCTCCTTCCCGATTAGGGACATTCGTATCTGCCCCCGCCTCGAATAGCAGAGAAGCGATCTCTTCCTCGTCTGAATCCAGCGCCACCGTCAGCGGCGAGGTCCCCGCTGCAAAAGAAATGCTGGGATCTGCGCCCGCGTCCAAAAGAGCCGTAACCAGTTCTGGATCAGCTCTGTGCACGGCGCTCAAAAGTAAGGGTAAGCCATCGGCGCCGATCGAATCTAGGGAAACACCAGACGAAGCGAGTCTCGGCAGCCAATCATGTTTTTTCTTGGCAACGGCAAAGGCTGTTAGACTGACTTCTCCATCCACTTTTTGGGTGGCATCCACCCCCAGAGCAACCGCTCTTTCAAAAAGCTCGGTATCGCCTGCGGCTACTGCCTGATA
>JAHDIL010000035.1:6651-10003 GCA_020630835.1 Verrucomicrobiota bacterium | reverse complement strand
TTATGAATCTATTCCTTTGGCGCAGGACACTCGTTCTCGGCTGGCGTAGCCTTTGGCTGAGAAAACTGAGATCGCTACTGACGGCACTGGGTATTGTCTTTGGTGTCAGTTCCGTAATCGCCATGCTTGCGATTGGTGAAGGTGCGAGCTTTGAGGCGCAGCGTCAGATTGAAGAGCTTGGGAGTCAAAATCTCATCCTTCGCTCCAAACAGGCGACCGACCCGCTGGGAGAGGACGAGGAGCGCTCCTCTGTTCTGGAATATGGCGTGACGTATAGTGACCTTGCCCAGATCCGTCGCACAGTGCCTGGGGTAGAGGTGATTGTTCCCTCTCGTCGCTTGACCGAATTCATCACCAATGGAGCGCAGCGAGTTGATGGAGAAATTGTGGGATCAGTCGATTGGTTTGCTGAGATGAAAAACCGCCGATTAAAAAGAGGGCGCTTCTTTTCTCCGCTAGAGTATCGGCGCAGTGCTCCTGTTGCCGTTGTGAGTGAGTCTGTTGCGGAGGCTCTTTATCCATTGTCCGACCCGATCGGGAATACGGTGCGCGTAAGGTCTGTCTATTTTGAAGTAATCGGAATCCTGTATGATGGTCAATCTGAAGCTGGTGATGCTACCGATAGCGGATTAGATGGAGTAAGCCAGTTTGAGATCATCTGCCCATTGACTACATTGAAAGAGCGTTTCGGAGATGTAGCAGTCAGCTACCGATCCGGAAGCTTCGCTGCCGAACGTGTCGAAGTGTCGGAAGCTATTGTCAGGGTAAATGAAAAAGGCAAAGTTAAGGCGGCAGCCTTAGGGGTTGATCATCTTATGCGCGAGAATCACCCGGAAGGAGATTATCAGCTGGTTGTCCCTCTCGATCTTTTGGCAAAAGCGGAGAAAACGAAACGCCTCTTTAACTTGGTGTTAGGCTCAATCGCTGCGATTTCTCTGTTGGTTGGGGGGATTGGTATCATGAATATCATGCTCGCTACAGTGATGGAGCGAACTAGAGAAATCGGTGTCCGGCGAGCGTTAGGCGCTCGCAGGCAGGATATTGTCGTTCAGTTTCTGGTAGAGACGATTATTCTCTCCGGTGTAGGTGGTGTGATCGGAGTTTTACTTGGTATTTCGATTCCTCTGCTTATTGAGGCGACAACGGAAATGCGGACAATTGTCAAGGCTTGGGCTGCCATTGTAGCCTTTTCTATTTCTGTCCTTACGGGAGTCTTATTTGGTATCTATCCAGCGAATCGGGCGGCAGCTATGAGCCCGGTGGAAGCCCTTAGGCACTAAAGCATATGATGGGATCAGCACGGTTTTTCGCGGAATCGCATCAGGAAATTGCTGAGGTAGTTCGCACGATGAATATTGATCATAAGGCCTTCGAGCGAAAGCTCGCTCCTTGCGAGATCAAACGATGCGGTGGAAATTGTTGCCACGATGGTGCAACGCTCCTTCCGACAGAAGTAGAGCCGCTGATGAACCTTCTTTATGAGTTAGGTGAGGATCTGGAAGTAGGGATTCCTAAAGGGGTGGACCCGATCGATCGCAATGCGGAGGGTGTTTGGAAGACGGCTTCGATTGCCAGTTCGATGTCTGCTCGCATAGCTGACTACCCTCAGCATTTTCCTAATACGAAGTGTGTCTTTTTAGAGGAATCAGGTGTTTGCCGTTTGCAGCGTAAGGCTATGAATGAGGGGAGGGACGCCTGGGAATACAAGCCCTTCACCTGTTGGATGCATCCTTTGAGCATTGGTCGCGAGATGGGGACAGGGCGACACCTTCTCACGTTACGTCATGAAGACAATGACCCGCAGAGGCGGGATGAATATCCCGGCTTTGTTTGTCATACTCATTGTGGGCGGACTTCCGATTCTGGCGAGCCTGCTTACCGGGTTCTGCAAACTGAGCTGCAGCATTTGGGGGAGATTGGAGAAAGGGATGTCCTAGGAGAAATTGTCAGATGGGCTGAGAGACTTACGCCGGAAACAAACGTCTCTCACCGCTCGTATTTGAGGGACTAAGCCGTCCGTCTAGGGCAGCCTATTCTATCATGATAGAGGTGTTCAGGTCTCTCCCTTAAGCCTTACGGGTTCTAACTGAGGGACGAGATTTTAGAGGCTGATTGGCCTTTTATGATCTGCGTCCAAACTTTTTCTCCAATTCAGCGTAGCTGATCTGGATGAGCGTAGGTCTTCCGTGAGGGCAGCAATAAGGCATGTCGCAGGCAAGAAGATCTTCTAACAGCTTTTTAACTTCTAGTTCATGCAGCTTGTCATTCGCCTTGATCGCCTGACGGCAGACCGTGGTTGCGATCATGTCCTCACCTAGCCGAAGTGTCGACATTTTATCGCTCGCTGTCCGCAGCTCGTCTAACACATGATTGAAGAATAATTCAGGTGAGTCGCTTTTGAGGAAGGTCGGCACGGCATCAATCTTTAAGGTATTGTTTCCGAACGGCTCAGCATGGATGCCAAGCTTAGCTAGCTTTTCGATATTCTCACTGACTAAAGCATAATCCCGTGGTGGTAGATCAATCATCAGTGGTGTTAGAAGGCCTTGTGAAGGAGCGGCGTCACGTTCCATTTGTTCCTGTAGAATCTCAAAGAGAATTCGTTCATGCGCAGCGTGTTGATCCATCATGACGAGGCCCTCAGAGCTCTCCAATAAGACATAGAGTCTTCCGAGGACACCTAGGAAGCGATATTCCGTCGCCTTTTGAATAGCCTTCTCGGCGGGAGTCTGTTCGTTGTGCTCTTGTTGTTCACTTTCTGGTTTGGCTGTTGGCGGAGGCGTCGATTGTTCGAGTTCTTTTCCGGAGATGTTCTCCGCTGGTTCGTCTTCTTGCCCGGCTCTAGCCCGTTCCTGAGCGGTGAAAAGGTTTGGCACGCTTTCTTCTGCTGCAGTTGGCGTAAGCTGAGTCGATTCCTGCGTCCAGTCGGATCGGAGGTTGCGCTGTTCGGCCAGAGGAATGAGCTCGGACTGTATTTCGTTGGGAGGCGCCTCTGGCTTATCAGCGGCTGTTGCAGGATTGCCTGGCTTATCAATCCCTGTTAGGCCGACCCCAGAGACGGGACGTTCCATTTTCTTTCGTAGGGTGCTCTGCACCGCTTGGATGATCGCCTGTTGCACGCCATAGCCATCATGGAACCGGACTTCCTTCTTCGCCGGATGCACGTTCACATCCACTGCCGTAGGGTCCATTTCAAGAAAGAGGAAAGTCACAGGATACTGCCCTTTCATGAGGGCCGTGTGGTAGCCTTCGCGCAGGCCTCGTGTTATAGCTGGTGACTCCACCGGACGACCGTTGAGAAAAGTCAGCTGCTGCTTCCGGTCTGAACGTCCCATTCCTGGAGGTCCGATCA
>JAHDIL010000035.1:0-6641 GCA_020630835.1 Verrucomicrobiota bacterium | reverse complement strand
GAACCGTCACCCCCTTGTGCTCAAACGGGGTGATCTCGAGTAGTCTCCCTCCAAGGTCATTTCCGATCAGGCAAACGATTCGCTCACGGAGGCTCGACGCGGCAGGCAGTTGAAAGTGCAGACGATCATTGCGAACGAGGGAAAAACGTATCGACTCGTGCGCAATGGCCTGTGTTTTAAGCACCTGCTCCAAATGAGAGTATTCCGTGTTTTCGGTCCGCAGAAACTTGCGCCGCGCTGGGAGATTGTAGAACAGAGAGCGAATCTCGATTTGTGTGCCCACGGGTTCTCCACAATCGCGAACGTCCTCCAGCTTCCCTCCGTTGACGATGATTTCCGTGCCGCTCAGCGAATCCGGCTCGCGGGTCGTTAGGCGAAATTTTGAAACGCTAGCAATACTGGGGACAGCTTCACCGCGAAAGCCGAGTGTCTGAATGGCTGCTAGGTCGTCTTTTGTTCTGATTTTAGAGGTCGCGTTGCGCTCTAGAGACATAAGGGCGTCTTCTCGACTCATGCCGCAGCCATCATCGGTCACGCGGATTAGAGCGATTCCACCACGCTGCACGCGCACCTCGATATTGGAGGCTCCGGCATCGATGCTGTTTTCCACCAGTTCTTTGACGACGGAGGCTGGGCGCTCTACCACCTCCCCGGCAGCGACTTGGCTGGCTAATGCTTCTGGCAGCAATTGAACTTTTCCCATAACGTCAGTGGGTCGATCTTCCCATGCCGAATGCGGAGATTCAAGCTAGGAAAAAAGGAGGCGCTGGCACTTGAGGCGTTGGTTAGCCATTTTATCCTATCCCCAGGCAATCGACTATGGCGTTTCTTCCGTTTACATCTCGGCTCAAAACCAAGGAAAACTACTTGGGTAGCCTGAAACTACTCGCTATAGTTATCGTATGATCGAGATCACAAAAGACGCGGCTGAAGAAATTTCCCGCCTAGTCGAGGCAAAGCAATCTGAGGTTGATGGTATCTATGGGCTGAGGCTTTTTGTGGAGAAAGGAGGCTGTGCTGGGATGCAGTATGCCATGCAAGTAGCAGAGCAGGTAGAGGGGGATCAGGAGGTAAATGCACACGAAGCTCGGGTCTGGATCGCTGCCGACAGCACTGAGTATCTCAGTGGTTGCCATCTCGACTACGTAGATGCGCTTAGTGATGCAGGCTTCAAGATCACGAATCCGAATGCCGCACGAAGCTGTGGCTGCGGGACATCTTTCGAGCCAGGAGATGCTGGAAAATCGAGCGATGCCGAGCTGCCAGAGAACTTCGATGAGGAGGCCTGTCTGAGCAATCAGGGGTGAGCTGTGCAGGTTTTTCGATCTCCTCTATGCTGCGTTCGCTAAAAGATTGGGTTCACTCACGGTTGACTGCTTTGGGCGATGGGAGCAGTTCACTCGCCAACTCCTATCGGCAGCGGCAACTGGATAACGCGAAAGAGCGAAAAAAGCACTGGAACCCTCTTTTGTGGGCTGCTGTATTTTTCATCCTGATCGGGGCTAATCTGGCAAGTTGGAGCTTCTTCTTGTATGTGTCAGGCTATCCAGAAGTGCCTTGGAATTATCGACTCCTAAAGCGCTTCGATCAGCTCCCGGAGCTTCCTTCTTTTCGCCCAGAGACGGCGCCACGCGGCACTTTCCAGTCGACGCGAGAGCTGTTTTCTCTGCTTGGTGGTTTGGAGCTTGAAGATCTCGCTCAATACAATCGAAAGTTGAAACGTCGCTTTGCGCGATCTTTTTCACAGGAGGAAGGTGTTCTCTACTTGTCGGACACGATCACAGTGACTGAGGTGCGCTTGCTCAGCGAGGCTGATCCGTTTTACCCGGGTTTAGTGGTGAAGGGGAGATCAGTCGAGTTTCCTGCTGGCTTTGTCGAGCTTGTGCTACCAACTAAGGAAGTCATGACATCTTCGGCGCAAGAGGTGAATGCTATTATCGGCCAAGAATTGGCCATCGGTGAGTCCGTCGATTGTGCAGCGGTTATGCATCTGCATCGTGGTCAAAGCGGTGCATGGGCTGTGTCATGCCTTCCGTTGGTAACTGGCGAATTTCCAGTAGGTGATTTCATCATAGAAATCGCCGTGACGGATTCTTATCAACCGGAGCCTCTACTCTGGCCATTGTTCCCCTGAATCCATCCTTCGCAGGAAAAAGAGGCTTGGACTATAGATCATCCAGGGAAGCCGCATGGGCATAGACGCCGTCAATAGGGTCGTCCTCGAAGTGGATTACCATGGGGCGACAGCAGATTTCGCAGTCGTAATCTACTGACGCAGGATATTCTCCGTAGGGCGGATTGGCGACAGCGAAGGGCTCGAAACAAGTCGGGCAGACTACTTCACTAATCTCCATGTCGTCCTGAGGGTAGGCCTGATCACTCTCGCTTTGGAACTATTTCCTTGTAGGTGTTTTCCAATTTTTTGACGAGCGCTTTCTGTTCCTTTACCCGGTTCTCCTGCTGGCTCAGTTTGGCGCTTTCTTGCTCGAGGCTTGCTGTTTTTTCTTTTTCTACGGAAAGCTTTTGTTCGATTACAGGCGGCGTGGCCTCAGCAACTTGTGAGGCTGCCTCCACTGCTTGCACCGTTTCATCAGCAAGTTTGAAATACTGAGTCAGCTTGGCTAATAAGTCGGTAGATTTTGGTTCTTCAGGAGAAGCTTCATCCTCCGTATGGAGATGCATGACAGCCCTCTGAAGAGCAAGGCTTTGGGCGTCAGCCAGAACGTTTGAGGTGGTTAGGCGGAGAGTCTCTTTGCCCTGGTTTATTGTATTCTGCGCATCGGATAGCTTCTTCTGCTCCGCCTCGCGGGCTTGGCGAGCTGCTTCTGCTAGTTCCGTTGCTTTTTGTTTGCTCTCAGTTTGTTTATCGAGTTTTACCGATTCTTGTGTCAATTCCTCACGCTCTTCATGCGCTTGGAAATTTACAGCGGCAGCCTTCCATTTCTTTATCAAAAACTCATGGCGAGAATGCTCATCTGCTGTCTGTTTTATTCTCGTCTGCAGATCTGCAATATCTTTGTTTCGTGAGGCAAGTGTTTGATTTGCTGCATCGCGAGCTTTGGTGAGCTTATCGAGTTGACTCTGTTCCTTCTGCAAAACGGCGTTGGCGGCTGAGAGCTGTGTTGTTAGTTGTCCTGATGTGGATTGGTTCTTTGCTGCTTCCGCTTCGGCGGCGGCTTGCTTATTTTTCTCCGCGGCGAGATTGGTGGTTAGGCTATTTTGCTCGGTAGCTAGTTTTTGTATGGATTGCTCCTGAGCGGCGAGGTTATGTCGCGCTTGTGCTAGGGCACCAGCTACTTTTTTATGGTTGTCGAGAGCGGCTTTAGCTGAGTTTTCCGCAGTGCTGATCAGTTGCCGATGTTTTTGGAGTTCTTGTTCGGCTGCTTTGCTCGCAGCGATGGCATTTTGGTATTTTTGCTCGCAAGCATTCCTGTTTTGAGTTTGGCTCGCGAGGTTTGTCTGGTGCGCATTTCGAGCGTCAGTTTGGCCTTTTTCTGTGGCCTCTATACCGGGCACGGCGCCCTGGAGCTTTTGTATCTCGACGCGCATAGCCTCCTGTTGCTCTGGGGGCGCGGCTTTGAGTGCGGCGATGAGCTCTGCGAGCCGCTTCATCACATGCGCTTTTTCGCCCTGTGTTTTAGCTAACGCCTGGTTTGCTTGAGAGAGGGCGTTCTGGGTAGCGCTTGTTTGTTGGGAGGCTTGGTCGAAGTCTGCCTTTGCTTTCTCCGAAGCGGCTCTAGTTGCATCATGAGCAACCTGGGGTGCGGCGTTTTTCTGTAGAGCTGTTAGGGACGCGTTTGCTGCAGCGACTTTTTGGGCTTCTGTTTGCTCGGCAGCAGCGAATTTAGCAACTTCCCCCTTTACTGACGGTAGAGCTCCTTGCGCAGCTTTAAGCTCCTCCTGCTTTTTGTTGAGAGCCTGAGATGCCGCAGCTACCGCATTTTTCGTATTCGTTACATGGGCCGTTGCTGCGGCCAGCTTGTTATTCGCAGCTTGGGATTGCGCATTAAGTCCATCGACTTGCTTCTTGGCTGCGGCATGGCTTTGGGTTGCTTTGGCAAGGGATGCATCAGCCGCAGATTTCGCTTGTGCGGCCGCCTTCTGTGTTCCTTGAGCAGCTACGAGTTGTTGCTGAAGTTGCGGCGCTAGTGCTGTCAGTTCTTTAAGGCGGTGCTGAGTAGAGTTGAGTTGCGCGTCGATAGTGGAAGGGTTGCTGTCGAGAGAGGCGAGCTGAGCCCCGCTCTTCCAATCCCAGGCAGTAACTTCTCCGAGCAAGTCGCCCACGAAAACACGCTTTGAATCATGGCTGAACGACACAGAGCTCAGCACATCATTATTCACTTTGACGGCGGCTTGTTGCTTGCCATCGATAGTCCACACGCGCAGATGGCCGTCTCGCCCGACAGACGCCAGATGCCCGTCGGGAGCGAAACTGATGTCCATGACTCCCTGTTTACTGTGGGCTGACCATTTCTTTAGTTCTTTGCCTTCGTTTAGATCCCAAACGATGATATTGCCATCTTCGCTCGCGGTGGCGAGAGCGTTACCGTCGGGGCGCCAGGAGAGGCTATTGAGGGCTTTTTCGTGCCCTCGTAGACTGAGAAATTCGTAGCCGGTTCCGGCTTCCCAGACAAAGGCTTCGCCGTTCCGGCCGCCAGTAGCAAATAAAATGCCGTCCGGGCTGTAGGCGGCTGATAGCATCCAGTCCGGGTGCTTTTTAATACTGTTGATCTGCTCGCCGGTAGTGGTGTCCCATATTTTGATATTTTTCCCAGGACCTCCGAGGATGACGTTCTTCAAATCAGGCGATACGTCAGCCCCGAGAACGGTGTCAAATTCTTTACCGACATCAATGATACGTTTCCCCGTTTCGACGTCCCAGACGACTACATTTCCGTTTTTCCCAGCGCGCCCTCCACCAGCGCTCAGGTAGGCTCCATTCGAGCTGAATGAGAGACTACGGGGGAATCCCTCTGGGTAGGGGAGAACTCCCACAAGGTCGAAATCCTCTGAATGATAGAGTAAAACCTGTTTCTGACCGGCTACTGCCGCGATCGGGGCCCATGGGCTGTGGGCGATGTCTGAAATCGTGCTGCCACGCTCTGTTAAGATGCCAGGCTGCAGGAGTAAGTGCTTTGGCATGGCGGGTTCTCCCTCTGGTTTTCCCGCTGCCGATTTGATGGTGAGATTGAGGGTGGGTTTAGACGCCTTTTTTGCGGTGCTTGAGGATGTCTCCAGTATGCCTGCCTGGATCCACTTTTCCAGTAGGGCTAGCTCTTCTGCCGTAACGTGTTCTCCTTTTGGAGGCATTACCGGCTCTTCGGTTCTAGCGCTTAGAGTGTAGATACGGGAAGATCCAGCTTCCATCGGAGTCACAACTTCACCTCCCGACCCGCCTGACATCATGGCTGTGTAAGAGGAGAGATCTAGGCCGCCTTTCGCCTTGTCAGGATTGTGACAGTTCAGGCAGCGGTTCTCAAGAATGGGTAGAATATGATCTTCGAAGTTAACTTTCTCGGCAGCGAATAGAGCTGAGGAAAATCCTACCAGCGAAAAGACGGTTGAGGAAAGTAGGAAGCCACGAAAGAAGCGAATCGACTTTTGCATCCATGAACATACGAGAATGCCATGGCGTGAAAAGGCAGATTATAGGCGTTATTGCGGTATTTAGCGGTTTTTTTTAGTTGTGGCCGCGATTGGGTAACGGCGTCATCGCGTCCTAATTTGAGGGGCTTGGGACTAGATTCGTAAGGATTTTGCGACTATCTTTTGGGTGTTCGAAATCCAAAAACGAAAGGAAAGCGATATGAATTCAACAAATCAGTCATTGAACTTGGGAGCTGGGTGGGGACGCCGGGACTTCCTTCAGGTGGGCTTTTCTTCGGGGCTTGGTCTCACGCTCCCGCACTTGCTCAGGAACGACGCGAACGCAGCTGCTAAGTTCTACGAATCCAAAGAGGGCGTTGCCAAGTCCCTTATCCATATTTACCTCAACGGAGGCATGGCTCATCAAGAGTCTTGGGATCCTAAGCCCTACGCTCCTTCGGAATACCGGGGGCCCTATAAGGCAATTGATACAAATGTGGATGGGCTCCAATTTGGTGAGCACTTTAAGAATATGGCCAAAGTTGCCGATAAGGTGACGGTAATCCGCTCCATGACTCATGGAGAGGCCGCGCATGAACGTGGGTCGCACAACATGATGACGGGATATAAGCCAAGCCCGGCGATTCAATTCCCAAGTTTTGGTTCTGTCGTCTCTCACGAATTCGGTCCTCGAAAAAATCTCCCTCCCTATATCGCTGTGCCCAAGATGGTTAACGAGTGGGGTGGGACTGGATATCTTTCATCCATGTATGGCCCCTTTTCGGTTGGCAGTGACCCAGGAAACCTTAAGAACTTTAAGGTCCGCGATTTGAGCCTGCCTCCTGGTATCGACCAAAAGCGCTATGACCGCCGCCGCTCCTTATTGGAGACGGTGGACAGCCATTTTCGTGCTACTGAGAATTCCGATTCTATCGACGCTATGGATTCGTTCTATCAGCGAGCATACAGCCTAATTGGTTCGCAAGCCGCGCGTGATGCCTTCGATTTGTCAAAAGAAGATGATAAGACCAAGGATCGCTATGGCAAGAACCAGG
>JAHDIL010000034.1 GCA_020630835.1 Verrucomicrobiota bacterium | reverse complement strand
TGTCCGATCCACGATATTTTTTGTGGACTCTTCCATCATAACCGATTCGAACAATGGATCTGATCCCATCCTTCGCTACCTTCATAGAAAACCGGTCCTCAGGAATTGCGATGAGAATCTGGGGAGGCTAGGACTGCAACCCTCACTTACCCAGGGAAAACAAGTCAGAGCCTCAACGAACTGGGGCTCTACCCCACCCGCTAAGACGCTTGTTTCTACCGAAATTTCCTTCCGCACCATCGATTACTAAATTTTTCGAGCCACTCCCTACTTACCAAACAAAGCCCTCCCTACAATTCAACCGAACTTCTTACTTCGTTTTAAAAGGACCGTGGGTAGTTTGACTCAAACAGCCCGAGAGTTCAAGGAGCAACACGATGTGTTCTTTGACGCGAACGCGCTGCAAGAACGAACAACGAACATGCTAAAAGGAGCCAGCTTGCATCAGTCCTCAGTCGATGCTACCTCTGCGATCTTTCGCAGGCATCTGTTGACGGCGTTCCTATCTGGTTGGTCTCTGGAGTCCTCTAAATAAATGAAATCCATCAATGATCTCCAGCTCATAGGGTCCGAAGTCGCCATCTGCTGGTCAGACGGATCTGAATCTTTTTTCCCGATGGATAAACTACGGTCCGCATCTCCCAGTGCTGAAACACAGGGGGAAAAGGACCTACTTGGGAATGCCATTTCCAGTGATCAAAAAGGCGTCGACTTCACAGGTGTCACCGTGGAAGGCTGGCAGCCGGTGGGTGGTTATGCCGTCCAGTTCTTTTTCTCAGACGGCCATAAAACAGGTATCTATTCTTTCGATTATCTAACGGCACTTAGCGAGCAGCTTTAGCCCTCTCATTTTCTATATTCGAACAACCGTTTCTTACACGATCTTACACGACCTATGATTCCCAACGTCTTAGCTGAACGATACGCTACCCCCCCCATGAAGGCCGTTTGGTCACCGGAAGGAAAAATCCGATTGGAGCGTGAACTGTGGGTCGCCGTCATGAAAGCTCAGCGCGATCTGGGCCTCGACATACCCGAGGAGGCGATCAGCGCCTACGAAGCCGTTATTGAGCAGATCGACCCAGCCTCCATCGATGCACGAGAGCGGACGACACGCCACGATGTGAAAGCGCGGATCGAGGAATTCTGCGATCTCGCCGGGCATGAGCAGATCCACAAAGGAATGACCAGCCGCGATCTGACGGAAAATGTAGAACAACTGCAGACTTATCGAGCCCTTGAGGTCATCCAAACAAAGGTCGGTGCTGCGCTATTGCGTTTCGCAAAACTAGCTGATGAAAAGCGCAATCTTGTGATCACCGCTCGCACTCACAATGTCGCCGCCCAAATCACGACTTTCGGCAAACGGTTCAGCATGTTCGGCGAGGAGCTCATGCTGGCCTTTCAGGAACTAAACACGCTACTCAGCAGCTATCCTGTCCGCGGATTAAAGGGCGCGGTCGGGAGCCAACTCGACCAGTTTTCTCTGTTCGAGGGAGATGCCGAGAAAGTGCTCGATCTCGAGCGACGCGTATCGCAGCATCTGGGTATTCCGAAATTGTTTACCAATGTGGGCCAGGTTTATCCCCGGAGCCTTGACCACCAAGTCGTATCTATCCTCACACGCCTTAGTGCTGGACCATCCAGCTTCTGCACGACTCTGCGCATTATGGCTGGTCACGAGTTGGCAAGCGAGGGATTCGCCAAAGGCCAAGTCGGCTCATCTGCTATGCCGCATAAGATGAACAGCCGCAGCTGCGAGCGCGTCAATGGATTCAACACCCTGCTCAATGGCTACCTAACCATGGCAGGAGGCTTGGCTGGGGACCAATGGAATGAGGGTGATGTATCCTGCTCTGTCGTGCGACGCGTCATGCTACCGGATGCCTTTTTTGCCCTGGATGGCCTGCTTGAAACCTTTCTCACGATTCTCGATCAAATGGAGTTCTATCCTGATGTAATCGACAAGGAAAATCGCCATTACCTGCCATTCTTACTCAGCACGACTATCATGATGAAAGCAGTAAAAGCTGGGGCAGGACGCGAGACGGCGCATGAGGTGATCAAGGAACACGCTGTGGCTGCCGCTCGCGCCTATAGATCTGGAGAATCATCAGGTAACGACATGATCGAGCGCCTTGCCGGTGACGATCGACTCGCCCTCACCGCTGCTCAGCTAGACGAATGTCTACAGGAGGGAGCCTCCGCCTTAGGCGCTATTGATGTTCAGATCGATGCCTTTGTTGAGACGGTGAACGGAGCACTCGCTGCTCTCAATGATGCGCAGGCCTATGCACCCGGGTCCATACTCTAACCTAAGAAATCGAAAGAACCCATGCAAGCAATGAGGGCAAAATAGCGTCCCGGCAGGAGATGGCAGTCACTCTCCCCCCGGGTCGAGCCGGTTACCCGCCCGCCTTGCCCGTCGCAAAGCGGAAGCCGTCATCCCTTCTGTAATTTCCTACTGGTCTCCCTGTAGTGTAACCCTCATCAGCTCCCTACCCCTAGATGTCAAAACGCGAAACTTTAGTTAATCAACTCGAGAGAAAAATAGGCTGGATCACCTTCCCTGGTCTGATCCGATGGATCGCCATACTGCAACTCTTGGCATGGGGACTTAGCCTTGTTGACATCGGCCTTATCGATTGGTTGACCTTTTCTCCAGAACGCCTCTTTTCCGGCGAAGTGTGGAGGGCCTTCTCCTGGGTGCTCATCCCCCGCAATCCGGGTGCCACAAATTTTGCCATTCTTTTCATTATTTTCGCTCTCATCATCGCTATCGTCTTCAGCAACGGCCTTGAGAGCGCATGGGGAGAATTTCGCACGAGTCTTTACACCTTGGGGATGATCGTGTGCCCCGCTTTTGCTGGCATAGCCCTATACGCGCTATTCGGCTATCCGATCCTGTCGCCATATCTGACTGAAGTCTATTATACGGGTCTGCTGTTTGGCTTCGCTTATCTGTATCCCAATCAGCAGCTCATGATTTTTGGCATCATACCGGTTAAGGTAAAGTGGATAGCCTGGGTGAGCGCTTTTTTCCTCATCGTAACCACCCTGGCTTCCGGCTCCTCTGTTTTCCTGGCTTCCTTCTACCTCATTTCACTAGCTCCGTTCCTCATCGTATTCCTCCCATCCTATGCCGACGGCAAGGCGCAAGAAGCGCGCGCCGCAAAACGATCCAGGAGGTTTTCTACTGCAGCGGCGCCTCCTGGAGAACATGAGGCTTTCCACGTCTGCTCCAACTGCGGAGCAACGGATGTCACCCACCCGGAGCGTGACTTTCGCGTTCTACCGAATGGTGAAGAAATATGCAGTGTCTGCTTGGAGCGCCAGCGTGAGAAAGAGAAGGCTTCCCTGTGAGCAGGTTTCGCTGAAACGCGTAAATGCATCCTTGCAGTTCTCGTAGGAACGAGCATAATTCCCGCCCTTTGTTGTGTAATGCGCCCGTAGCTCAGCTGGATAGAGCAACGGACTTCTAATCCGTAGGTCCCGTGTTCGAATCACGGCGGGCGTGCTCTCCTCGGTCCCCCCATGCCATGGGACGTTGCATTGCTAAAGGCTTATTACGGCAGACTTTCCAGCTGGCTAAAGCTCGGATCGCTCTGGCGCCCCTCAAAGGACAAATTGCCACGGGTGAAATTGCGCTCTACCTACTTGGCTTGCCTGCTATTGAGAAACCTGGAGCCTGTCTCGAATTCCTCCTTCGCCCGTTCGAATCGTCGAATGAGCTCCTTGTCATTTCTAATCCGCCACTCTAGGAAATCATCCTCATTAGCGAACCCGTGAATGACTCCACAGATTTCGCCATGTCTTGTGACAGAAATGGGAGCCTGCTGAGCCTCTTTGAGCAATTCAGGCAACCTATTCTTCGCGTCCGTCACGCTAACCGTCTTCCCATTCATAACATGATGTTACTGGGTGAATTACTTCGATTCCAGCTATTATTCGCGTGGTTTTGACGGAGGTGCGGCGACCATTTCTCCGACAATTTGGTCTCAAAAAATAGAATAGGTGTTCTTTCACCAGAACAACACGCATTCAAAAATGGTATATCCGCCTTGGTTCAGCGTTCCCCATAATAAAAAAAGGCGCTCCCTCAGTCAAAACCGAGAAAACGCCCTCCCCTGATGCGTCTTAGCAATCTAGCTTGAAAAGGTATCCTCGCCGGGATGGGCTCCACGTTCGACTTTGGCGGCCCCGGCCGCAGCCAGATGGTTGAGACAATGAAATACCGCCTCAGGATCATCTGAACCAATTGCGTCCGAAACGCAATCTGCCGTCACTGCTGAATCTGAAGAATCGAGAAACGAGCGAACCTTAGCCAACCGCTCTAGAAAAACGCCCGCCGCTGCCTTACCTGCCTCAACACCGGGTTGATGGTAAGCATTAATGTTAACAAGGCTAGCGTAGAAGGTAACGGCACGCTCATACAAAGCGATCAGCGCCCCAACGTTGAATGCTGTTAGGCCATCAAGGCTGATGGTGATGGATGGACGCCCGCTATCAAATAGTGCGGTCCGCGTGCCCCTAAGGAAACCTTGAAGGTAGTCGCCTGTCGTCGAGCCATGCTCATCCATACTCATAGACTCACCACCACGGCTTTGGCGGATTTCGATAAAGGTCGCAAAAAAGTTCTTCAGACCGTCTCTTAGCTGCTGCACGTAAGCATGCTGGTCAGTAGAACCTTTATTACCATAAACGGCGATGCCTTGATTGACCACCTCACCATCCAGATCATGCTCCTTACCCAAAGACTCCATCACGAGCTGCTGCAGGTATTTGCTCATTAGATCGAGCCGATCATTATAGGGCAGGATAACCATATCCTTTTTGCCCTCTCCGTCGCCAGCGTGATACCACATCAGAGCGAGCTGCATGGCTGCGTTCGCCGCTGTTTCTTGAACACGCGTCTTCTCGTCCATTGCTCCAGCTCCTGCCAAAAATTGTTCGACATCTAGACCAAGAAGAGCGGCAGGCAGAAGTCCAACCGCACTCATGACGGAAGTGCGCCCACCGATCCAGTCTGACATGGGAACCCTTGCAATCCAATTGTTTTCCGCAGCATACTGATCAAGCCGGCTACCCTCACCTGTGACAGCGATGGCATGCTTCCCGAAATCAATGCCTTTCCCCTTGAAGAAGGCTTCGGTCTCTAGCATGCCATTTCGAGTCTCCGGAGTGCCACCAGATTTTGAGGTAACGATAACCAGTGTTTGGGTAATCCCATCGCCGAACCCAGTGAGAGTTTCATCGATACCCACCGGGTCAGTGTTATCTAAAAAATGGATTTCCATGTCCGCTGCCACAGGTGTCAGTGCCTTCGCGATCAGCTGTGGACCAAGGGCGCTCCCGCCAATACCAACGACGAGCACATGGACAAATTTGCTACCGTTAGCGGCAGTGATTTCCCCCGTTCGGACTTTCTCAGCAATGTCAAAAGTCTGCGCATTGACCTCCTCTATCCAGCTCTTGTGTTCCGATGGCGCAAGTTCTGTATTGCGCAACCAGTAGTGCCCTACTTGGCGGCCTTCGTCAGGGTTAGCAATGGCGCCCTCTTCCAGCGCCTTATTGTGAGCATAGGCGGCGGCGATCTTCTCAGACATGCTGCCGATCCAATCGGTTGGCACCCCCATGCGACTGGTGTCCAGTGTAAAACCCAGATCAGGGTAGCGGATAATTGACTGTTGATAAGTTTCCCAAAGGCTTTTCATTGAGCGCATTGTCGAGTTGTTCTGTAGATTCGCAAAGGCTTTCCCATGAAAACATTTCATCCTATCGCAGCATCCCTTACATGTGTCTTTTTCGCGACACTGACCTTACTTACCGCGAGCGCGGCGCCTGAAAAGATCACAGGAGAAGAGGCTCCTGTTTTCCGCCACATGGTCTGCTTCTCGTTCAAGGAGGAGGCTACGGAAAAACAGATCGCTGAGATTACTTCCGACTTTCTGGCGCTCAAAGAAAAGGTTCCCACCATCATCGATCTTGAATGGGGTCTTTCCGAGAACATCGAGCCCTTGAACGGAGACTTCACTCATGGCTTTCTCGTTACGTTCGAGGACAAAAAGGGGCTAGAAGTTTACCTTCCCCATCCGGATCATAAAGCCTTTGTCGGCAAACTACGGCCTCTGCTCGATCAGGTCTTTGTCTTTGATTTCACTGGTAAGCGCGCCCTCTGACCCTCGGTCTTTCCTTTTCCCTTCCCCGCCCATGGAAAATTCGTGCCTAGTGATCGGACATGGCTTCCTTGGGGCGCCACTCTGCCGATTTTTGCACGATAGGGGTGTAGCGGTTACCTCAGCAACGCTTCATGGTCCAGATGCCCTGACTCCTTATCGGCAGGAAACTGTTGATGTAAGCAATCGCCAGAACGTTCAACGGCTGAGAGAAGGAGGTTTCGACAAAGTCATCCATTGCGCCAGCTCTAACCGAGGCGGCGAAGAGGCTTACCAATCAGTCTTCCTAAAAGGAATTCAAAATTTACGTGAAACCTTTCCGAGCACACCCATGCTTTTTACGAGCAGCACTAGCGTGTATGCTCATGAAAATGGGGAACCTGTTGACGAAAGCTCTGAAACCTCACCGAAACGCAGGACCAGCCAGATACTAGTGGAAGCCGAGCAGCTTCTCCTGGATCGAAATCCTCACGGTATCGTCCTACGTCTTGGTGGGCTCTACGGTCCCCATAGATCGGTCCATCTAGAGAAGCTTCTCGCCGGCACCGCAACTATCGATGCGGGTCAAGAAAGCCGATACCTTAATCAAATCCATGTCGACGATGCCGTTTCATCCATCACTCATCTGCTGTATCCCAGCAAGTCGCCAGTAGGCGGGCAATCGCCCTCTTACCCTATCTTTAATGGCGTAGACAGCACTCCTTTGTCGCAACGGGCCTGCTACGAGCAAGCCGCCGCTATACTCGGGCTCCCGATGCCGCCTGAGGCACCCCCTGCCGAAACAAAACGAAAACGTGCTCTTACCAGCAAGCGCATCTCGAATGCCCGACTAGTTGAAACGGGATGGGTTCCGCGCTACCCGAGCTTCATTGACGCCGTCCGAGAAGACGACAACTTGCTATCTAGCATCCGCGAGAAGGTATCCAAACAGAAATCATGACTCCCCCTGGCGATCAACTCAGCCACATCCGCTCCGATGGCACAGCAGCAATGGTCGATGTGTCACACAAACCCGATCAAAAGCGGACGGCGAAAGCGCAGGGATTCATCAGGATGGCAGCGTCAACGATAGCCGCGATTGCAGAAGGTAACTCACCCAAAGGAGATGTATTAGGTGTGGCACGCGTTGCTGGCATTCGGGGCGCTAAGAAAACCGCAGAGCTAGTCCCCCTCTGCCACCCCTTGCCCCTCTCTCAGGTCATAATAGACTTTGACGTTCGCCCGGATGGGATAGCAATCGCCTGCTTTGTCAAGACAACGGGTAAGACAGGCGTTGAGATGGAGGCTCTCTGTGGAGTTCAAGTGGCGGCGCTGACCTTATTCGATATGTGCAAAGCTATCGATAAGGACATGCAGATCGAGGATGTTATGGTTTCACTAAAAACGAAAGGCTAGCCACCATCTACTCACCCCATCGACAGGGTGAGTAGGAGCCCTCCTCCCCCCGCTAGGAGGAGGCTGTGGCGGCAAACTTTTCGCAAAAGGCATCCAGATGCTTTTCAGTCATCGCAAAGCCTGACATCTGCAAAGAGGCAGGCGTGATTCCCATCTCTTTGAGTAGCCTATAGTGTTCTACAGCATCCTGCACATCTAGATCACCGACGGTTGCGCGGATGGATGGTTTACTACCGGTGAGCAGAGCGACCAGCACACAGCCTGTTATTTCGTCCCGCTCTCGTCCAGATAAGAATTCGATGAAGCTATTGACGCTTCCCGAACCGACAGACTCTAGCTCATCTGGGATGAAGATGCGCTCCGCAACAGTGGATGGCATCTTTAAACTTCCCCCATTAGTGAAAAGCAAATCAGATGAATTTGAAACGCGCGTGATCGCCTTATCAAGTTGAAAGGAAGGGGGAAAGGCATAGTCCACCAAGAGACACCCAGGATTCAGTCGCTCAATATTCAGCGCTCCAGGAAGAGTTGCCGTTGAAACCAGCAAGCTGGAACCATAGATCTCGGCTGGAATGTCTCCCCCCTCTTTTACTACAGAAATCGCTCCACCAAATCCTGCGCTGCGCAACTGGTCGCGCACGCCACTGATTTCGTCCTCGCTGAGGAATGGGTCACTGAGGATGATTTTCCTAGGATGCCCTACCTCCTGTAACAGAAGGAACAGGGACCCAAGCCCCATAGATCCGAGCCCCAGAACCCCTAAAGACTCTCCCGACAAATCGCGCTGCGCCCCGGCGAGCAAACCCTCTACCGAGGTCACGATTGTTGCGCTCCGCGTAGCTTCCCCTGTCGTAATAGCAGGCAGCTCAGGATCTACCGCCGCCCACTGTTGCACGCTCACTCCCTGATTGGTAGCGTTGCCCAGAATGCCGGTTAGGGATACCGTCTTCGCACCCGCTTTAGCAGCCATCTGGAGAGCCTCCAAAACAACTGTTTTCTGTGCATCGGCATCCAAGAGGAAGTCCGCATCAAACCGCGGTAGCATAATGAGGCCGATCTCATCATCTCCTAGCTCATAAACATTTGTAAGCCGTGGTTTTCCGTGAAAGACATCCGCGATCAGTTCCTCCCGTGAGACGCCTGCCATCACAACAAAGGAATCTGGAATAGTGGCGAGGGCGACAGCATCCAGGTGGGGCATTTGATCACTTGGCTCTGCCAGATCGATGTGCTCCAAGTCCTCAAAATCGAGGTCTGACAGATCGACAAAGTCGCTGGCTCCAGCCGATGCACTCGCTAGTTCGTCCTTATCTCTAGTTGGAGCGTTAGCGCTAGGGATCTCTTCCGCATCCAACTCAGCCGGAGCCGAAACCTCATCTGTCTCAAATGCGGCAGCCAGTTGAGCAATCGTCGGGTTTGTTACAAAGGTTTCCACAGGGACCTCCTGGCCGATAGCTTCCGAAACCTCAACGAGAATACGCAATGCCAACAGGCTGTCTCCACCAAGGTCGAAGAAATTCTCATCTAGACCAATCTCTGTCCCTTCGAAGTTTTGGACAAAAATGCGCTGAATTGTTGCTTCCAGATCGCTGGCTGGTGACCGATCTGTGCTTGCACCCTTGCTCTCAAACTGCGGCCGCGGCAGACGCTTACGATCCACTTTATTGTTCGCCGTAAGCGGATACTCACTCAGCTTCTCAAAGAAACTTGGCACATAGCTTCCTGGCAAAGTTTGGGCCAAAATATCCCGAACCGTTGTGCTCGACAACGATTCGCCAGAATCGGTCTGGTAGTAGGCAACTAAGCCCTCACCAGTCGGTAAATCGTCCCGTTTAATGACAACCGCAGATTTTATCTCTGGCATAGCTTCGAGCGCCGCCTCGATATCTCCGAGCTCCATACGGATCCCCCGCAGCTTCACTTGGAAATCAACTCGTCCCAGACACTCCAACTCGCCTAAAGAATTCCAGCGCGCTAAGTCACCAGTTCGGTAGAGCCGCTTTTGCTCTCCTGCCAGGGTAATCTCACGGAAGCTCTCGTCCGTGAGATCTGGACGATTCCGGTAGCCGCGGGCCAAGCCGCTGCCGCCGATCCAAAGTTCACCGGTGAACCCTTCGGGGACAAGTTGGTGGCTTTCGTTGAGCACAAACACTTCTGTATTCGCTATCGGCCTACCAATAGAAATGCGCTCCTCACCTGCTGAGATACGCTTGATTGTTGACCAGACCGTCGTTTCCGTAGGTCCGTAGAGGTTCCACACCTCTTTAGCGGCTCCTACCAACTTGTCTGCCATAACACGAGTCATCGCCTCTCCCCCGCAGAGGGCGCGCAGATTCGCGGACCCTGTCCAGCCAGCATCGAATAGCATCTGCCATGTCGCAGGTGTGGCCTGCATGACGGTCACCTGATACTCATCCAGCAAACGCACAAGCTGGCGCCCATCCTGACACTGCTCCTGCGTGGCAATCACCGTTGTAGCTCCCTGCATAAGTGGCAAGAAGATCTCCAGAAG
>JAHDIL010000033.1 GCA_020630835.1 Verrucomicrobiota bacterium | reverse complement strand
AATTTAGGTTGGCGTGATCTGCCGATCGCGGAAACCTTTGCTAATGCCTTTTCCTGCCCTGCCTTCCTGGCAAATGACGTCGATGCTGGGGCCTACGCAGAATACACCTTTGGCGCTGGAAAAGGGAAAGACTCGATAGTGGCTATATTTCCAGGCACTGGAGTAGGAGCAGGGGCCGTATTCGGAGGGGAGCTTTTTCAACAGTCACGGATCTCGTGTCTAGAGCTAGGGCATATCCCAATCCGAGCTAGCTCCTCAGGCAAGCGGAAAGATAGCTTGTCTTTGGAGGAGGTATCTTCGCGTCTCCATATCGCCTCGCAGTCTGCGAAAGCAGCCTATCGAGGTCTCGCACCGCATTTACTCGAGCGCTGCGGCACAGATTTGAGCAAAATTACAAGTTCTCGTATTGCTGAGGCAGTCGAGGCTGGAGATGTAGAAATAGAGCGAATTGTTAAGACTGCTGCGAGCTATATTGGCTGTGGGGTAGCTGCCATTGTCAATATCATGGCTCCGGAGCGCATCATCCTTGGAGGAGGGCTGGTGGAAGCTATGCCCAAGCTTTACGTGAAAACAGTGCGTAAGTCAGCTCAAGAGCATGTTATCGGTGCTTATCAGGACCGATTCGACGTGGTCGCCGCCGAGCTAGAAGATGATGCGGGAGTCCTCGGGGCAGCAGCCTGGGGGAAACACCGCACGGAAGCTGAGGGCTAGCAGACACTCTCTCATGGCAAAATTTCGCATCCGGCCGCAGGATATGGCCACCATGCCGCCGGGCATTCCCTTCATTATCGGTAACGAAGCTGCAGAGCGCTTCAGTTACTATGGGATGCGGGCTATCTTGACTATCTTCATTGCCAAATATCTATGGCTGATGGGGGATGAGCCAGCTGAGCAGATGAGTGAAGCGAAGGCGAGCGAGACTTTCCATTTCTTTGCTGTCGCCACGTATACCTTGCCTATTCTAGGCGCTTTGTTAGCCGATGTTTTCTTTGGAAAGTATCGTATCATCATCTGGCTGTCGATCGTGTATTGCCTAGGGCACGGGGCGCTCGCCCTGATGGGGGTTTTTGGTGATGCGCAGACGTGGTTATTCCTCGGGCTTTGGTTAATTGCCCTTGGTTCTGGAGGGATCAAACCGTGTGTCTCAGCACATGTGGGCGATCAATTTGGGAAACAAAATCAGCACTTGCTCACCAAAATATTTATCTGGTTTTACTGGTCGTTAAACCTAGGGGCCTTCGTCTCATCTCTGTTAACACCGTGGTTACTTGAGTGGTATGGACCACACTGGGCGTTCGGTGTGCCTGGGGTATTGATGGCTATCGCGACCTTACTTTTCTGGATGGGGCGCAAACGGTTTGTGCATGTCCCAGCTGACCCGAAAGGGTTTTTTCAGGAGTTGCGCAGAAAAAGCACTTGGATAGCCCTAGGGAAATTGGCGATTGTTTATTCTTTCGTAGCCATGTTCTGGGCTCTCTTTGATCAGCAGGGGTCATCTTGGGTGCTCCAGGCCGAGAAAATGGATCGCGAGTTCATGGGGATCACCTGGCTATCGTCCCAAATTCAGGCGTTGAACCCTATATTAATCCTCACATTTATCCCGCTGTTTACCTATATACTTTACCCAAAACTCAACAAGGTGATGCGACTTACACCTTTGCGTAAAGTGGCGATAGGGCTTTTCCTTATGGTGGCTTCCTTTGCGGTGGTCTCCGTAGCGCAGGAGAAAATCGATAATGGTGAAGTGCCGAATATTAGCTGGCAGCTCGTGGCTTATGTATTGATGACAGCTTCGGAGGTTATGGTGTCTATCGTCTGCTTAGAGTTCAGCTATACGCAGGCCCCACGAAAGATCAAGAGTCTGGTGATGTCTCTTTTTCTCCTAGCTGTCGCTGCTGGAAATTTTGTCGCAGGGATCGTTAACCACAATATTCAGCAGGAGAGTGGAATAGCTGGGGAAACAGCGGCCGAACTGGCTGGTTTTGACCAAGAGTTAGGCACTACAGATGATGTGAGCCAGATAGATGGAGAAGTTTTAGATTTTGCCAGTCGAGATGCCCTCGTTTCTGCGCTGGACCGATTGCGCCCAGCATTGGCGAATGTTGGTTTTAGGCCTCTGCTGCGCGAGGCTGCTGAGTTACAATTGGCGGGAGCGACGGATGCCTACGGCAATGGCATCCTGTATGAAGTGGTCGACTCGACACGTCTGCGCTTGACTTCCCTGGGGCCGGATGAGAAACGAGACACCCCATGGGACGAGATTTTGGAGGTTAAGCTCACCGCAAACGACGGTCTGGCGATCGAAGGGACTGGCGCGAAATATAAAAAGCTTACCTGGCTGGAACGTCGGAAGCGTGAGTTAGGCGTGACTGATCCCGTTACTGCCAAGGAACCGGGCCTAGAAACTTCTTACCACATCGGTGCGGAAAGTAGCCTCCGAGGGGCGGATTATTTCTGGTTTTTTACCAAGCTGATGTTGGTCTCTGCCATTCTATTTCTGCCGGTAATGCATTTCTATAAACAGCGAGACTTTCTCCATAACGGCGAGTAGGCCGCACTTGGGTGGAGTGTTAAATCGTGATTCCGATAGCGTCACTCAAACGGGAAAACACTGGCAAGGTTCAGGGTAACAATTCTCTTGTTTTCCTTAGCGACCTCAGCCACCACTTTATCGCCCGTAATGGTTTTGAGTGCGACTCGAGCAGCCTTGTGCCTACTTTATCGTTTGGCTCCTCTTCAAGATAGTTGCACCTTCCGACAGTTTAAATTCCTAATTAGCCAACTATATCTGTCTTGTGGAAGCGCACTCACTCTTCAAGTATCGTTAAGCCTCTGCGAAGTTCACGCATCGGCTGTATGAAAGATGTATCTGAGATCTTATTCCCATGAAATGGTTTCCTTTTGAACGCCGACAAAAATTCCGTCTAGTTTAGCTCGCATCTTATTCAGGAGTTCGGGTTCTGTCTTTCCCAGATCCACGACTTGCATCGGGTCTGTTCGTAAATTATAGATTTGATGTGACCTTGTCTTACAGTGACCAATCGCTTTATAGCGTTTCGGAGTGTAAGGTGTGCCGGTTCTATATTGTTCCTGAT
Source organism: Verrucomicrobiota bacterium (assembly GCA_020630835.1). Classification (GTDB taxonomy): domain Bacteria; phylum Verrucomicrobiota; class Verrucomicrobiia; order Verrucomicrobiales; family DEV007; genus Arctic95D-9. The sequence continues at coordinate 7,101 of JAHDIL010000033.1, read as the reverse complement.
CGCGGCTAGCCAAAAGCATATAGTCGCCATCGCGTAACGCAAAATGGGCATATCCTCGTGCGTTATAATAGAACCAAAACAAAGGTGTTTTTCGCGTCAACTTGACCTCTTCCTTAAATAGTGGGTCCCAACTCACACCATCAAGGTGCACGTCTTGAGGGATTTTTACTTTAGCGACATCACATAAAGTGGGCAGAATGTCGACCGCTCCGACTGGCTCTTTAACCACTCTGTTTCCTTTTATGCCTTCAGGCCAGCGAGCCAAGCCTGAGACTCGTATGCCTCCTTCGAAGACATCCAGTTTCATGCCACGTAAAGCAATTTCCCCTTCTGCTGTTCCTGCCGTGCCATGGGCATTCCATACACCGGGGTAGCGCATCCAGTCTTCCGGGCCATTATCAGATGTGAAGATAATCAAGGTGTTCTGGTCAAGGTCTCGCTGCTTTAAGCCGTGCATGAGCTCACCCATAGCTCGGTCGATCTGACCCACATTAGCCCAATATTCAGCTTGGCCTGGGATGGTTTGATGCTTGAGGTATTTATTTACTAAATCCGGTGGTGAAGCAATCGGCGAATGGGGTTCATGAAAAGTCAAGAAGCTGGCAAAGGTCTGATCGCTTTTTCGATGGTCATCCAGCCAGGTCATTAGTTCTTTAACGACGATACTGCTAGAGTATCCCTCTAACTCTCCAACGGGAACCCCGTTGCGTATAAAATTCCTTGGGTTTCGATGACTCGGTGAGGCATTATTATGGGTTGCAAACCAATAATCGAATCCATGCTCACTTGGAGTAGGCTGCTCTTTTGGCTTGTTAAATCGACCGTTTAAATGCCATTTTCCAGCCAGCATGGTCTGATAACCCGCAGTCTTTAAAAGCTGGGGGATGGTAACTTCTTTTTGTCGCAAATGAACAGGACCACTGCTAATCCAGTCGTAGATGCCTGCGCGGTTTGGATTTCGACCTGTGAATAAGCCAGCTCGCGACGGAGAACACACGGGGGATGTTGAATACGAGTCGGTGAACAGAATCCCTTCTTTCGCAAATTGGTCTAAGTTAGGAGTTTTAATAATGGGGTGCCCATAACAGGACAGATCTCCTCGGCCCAAATCATCGCATAACACAACAATGATGTTTGGCCGGTCATCCGCGAGGCAAGATAGGGGATTTAATAAAAGAAGAAGAGCGATGAGATATTTCATTTCTAAAAATGGTAGAGCACTGACGGTAACTAGCGAGTAAAGAACGAAGTGATTGGATGGTAGCCGGTCCAGCGGAAAAGTCAGCCGGCATCAAGGGGCGCAGAGAAGGGTTTCCGGACACCAAATCAGGATAATGCTAGCATTGCCTTACTTACGAGCAATTCCACCGCTTCGTTGGGCTGACTCCTGGCGCAATGACGTATGCGCTCAGAGTCCGGTTCATTGTTCGTGTCCTCAGCGGGCGGCTGGAGTCGTTTAGGTCTTTTCCTGTATTCTTCCCAAGATACGGGAATAGAGAGAAAGACGGCAGAAGGATGGTGCCGAGCATACGAATCTCCATGCTCTCAATCTCCTCATGCCGTCCTCATCATCGTTTATCCCAGGTCCAATAGCTGGTAAGGTGTAATGTTAGATTGTAGACACCACTTGCGATCTGGGGGTATAGTCAAATTACTCAAACAGTGGCTGAATCTGCGCTAGCAAGCTCGACTCTGTCTGAAGCATAAGATGTTTCACGCCGAGGTCGGCAAACAGTGTCTCGAGATCGCTCTGATACTCGAGGAAGGCTTGGCGATAGCTTTCTGCTTGAGACTGGGAGTTGACAAAAAACTCTTGTTTCGTTGCGAGTGAACGCAAAAATCCGGCTTTCTTGAGAGTCTCAAGTTTGCGTTCGGCGGGATCGAGAACTTGCAGTGCGATGATTTCGTTCCCCGCCTTTTGGAGAGTGGCTATGGCGTGTCGACTTTCCCTAAAAACAGTCGTTCGTTCTTCGGTGCTGAGACTGACTTTAGGGAGGAAATCTGAGAGCAGAACTACGAGTCTCCGTTGGCCAATAAGTGGTGGCAAAGTCGTCAGGCTAGATGAAAAAGGAAGGACTGTTTGGAGGCAATCCTCGGTTGTTTCGTGAAGTGAGGAGGGGGGAGCCGAGGCCAAGCTTTCCGCCGCGGTATCGAGACGCGTGCATATCCGAGAAAGCTGTGAGGAAGCGGTGGATTCAGGAATGTGATCGCGCAGTTTTTCATCGACAAGCGTCAACGAAAATCCATCTTGTTGGCGCAGTAAAAGCCAGCCGAGGGTTGCCGCAGTAGTGGCGGCATAGTGAAATTTGGAGGGGACTTGCGGCACTGTTTCGGGGGAGGAAGAAGAAAAGTGCATGGAACGCCCCTGATCGATCACAAAATGGGTGAAAAGGTTAGTCTCGTCATCGAATTTTTGAACGTAGGCGCGATCTGTGCGAGCGAGTATTTTCCAATCGAGAAAGCGAGTATCTTCACCGGGTGTGTAGGCTGTGTATTCCGAGAATTCGCTGGAAGAACCCTGAAAAGGCGATCGATGCATGCCAAGCCGTGTCCCCTCTACCAACTGCTTAGCAAGAAGCTCAAAGCCAACTTTTGAGTCAGTGATGACTGGCTCTATCACGCTGTCTGGACTCATGAGCGAGTAGTGGGAGAAAGGGCGTGCACGAGGGAGCGTTCCTTGTTAGTTTCTGGGGGTGGTATCGAGTAAATGTTCGATGACATTCTCGACATCAATAGCCTCTGCCTCTGCCCGATAGGTAGTGAGGATACGATGCCTTAGAACAGGTTTTGCCAGGGCTTTAATATCCTCGTAGTCGACGCAAGGGCGGTTGTCGAGAACAGCGCGCGCCTTTGCTGCTAGAATGAGGCTTTGACTGGCGCGGGTGCCAGCTCCCCAGCGCACCCACTGCTGAATCTCCGGTGTAGCTCTACCCGATTTCGGCCGGGAGGCGGTCGCGAGCCGCACAGCATAGCGCACTAAGTCCTCCGCTACCGGGACGTCGCGAACGAATTTCTGACAGCCTAGTAATTCGTCTGGCTGAAAAACAGTGGTGGGAATCTGGTGTGCCGAACTAGTGGTTCTTTGCACCACCGAAACTTCATCGTCTTCGGGTAGGTAATCGATGAGGGTATTTAAGAGGAATCGGTCAAGCTGAGCCTCTGGCAAAGGGTAGGTGCCCTCCATTTCGATCGGGTTTTGTGTGGCGAGGACAAAAAAAGGAGAGGGGAGGCTTAGCGTTTCGCCAGCCAGGGTGACCTGCTTCTCCTGCATAGCCTCTAGCAGAGCCGCTTGTGTTTTTGGAGGCGTGCGGTTGATTTCGTCGGCTAGGACTAGGTTTGAAAAAATCGGCCCTAGCTTGCGCGACAGTGAACGCTGTCCATCGGCATTCTCCTCTAGAATCTCGGTGCCGATGATGTCTGACGGCATAAGATCTGGCGTGAATTGAATGCGGCGGAAGTCTAGACCAAGAACGGTCGAAAGAGTGTTTACCAATAGGGTCTTTGCCAGACCGGGTGGGCCCATGATCAGACAGTGACTGCCTGAGAAAATAGTTATGAGTAGCTGGTCGATAACCTCGGCCTGTCCGACGACAATTTTTTGAATCTCTGGTAGCAGAATTTGTTTTGCACCTAATAGCTTCGTGAACAAGTCCTTCTCTGTTTCGCTGTCTTCTGGCATCGGCAAAAACGATACGGCTTGTTCGGAGTCGTGTCACCACGCAAATGCGTGCTTCTCTACGCCGAGTTGAGACAAAAAAAGCCGATTGCGAGCAGGGCGCAATCGGCTGCAGAATTTCGCTTTTAGTAGCGAAGTGGAGTTAGATCCAGGCTTAATGCTGCTCGAACATGGGATCCTTAGGATTGCCTCGCGATAGCAGATACGCGAGGAGATCCAGTGTGTCATCCTTGCTAAGGGTGTTGATCAGGCCCATGGGCATCATACTAATCGGTGACTGCTCCATGCTCTCAAGTCTCTTTCGATCAATGGATGTGATAGCATTTGGGTCCATCATATTCGTATTCACCCGCACGCTGTCTCCAGCGAGGTTCATGATGCGGCCTGTGACGACAGACTTATCCTTCATGGTGAACACCATTTGACCATACTGATCAGAAACTTGCTCACTAGGGTCGACGATTGAAACGAGGAGGTCGCGTGGGCTAAATTTGCCGGCGACGCTTGTGAGATCAGGTCCGAGGGCTCCACCTTCCTGGTTGAATCGGTGGCAAGCGTAACACGTGGCCGCGCCGAACATCTTGCGCCCATTATCGAAGTCGCGACCGCCCTCTAGTCCAACGGCAAGGACGTCATCGAAATCCTCGACCGTCCAGTTTTTCTGGAAGGAGCGTGGCTCGAAGGTGAACATTGGTTCGGATGGGGGCTCGGCCTCGATGATTTCTTTGAGAGCTTCCTGCTCTGCTGCCGGAGTGTTAGCCAAGGCGTTCTTTTTGATGTCAGCTATGAAGAGGTCAAAGCTGGGGCCACCCTTGTAACCCTTTGCTAAGGTGAACCACTTGAAGAACTTCGCCCGGAGATCGCCTTCCCAGCCCTCGCTCTGATGAGCGAGAGATTTGGCAAGAGCGATTTGCTCTGTGGGCGAGGTGGTGTCGGCAAGCAGGTTTACGCCCAGAGATGCTGCTTTAGGAGAGTCAAGGTAGACGAGTATTTCTAAAGCATCAATGTTAGCAGGCATACTTGCGAACGGCATATTCGCCTCAAGGAATTTAGTAACTCCTTGACGGGGGAGGCGTAGCTGCTCGGAGTCGTGGCGCGTGTAGGTCAGAGCGTATGCCCGGAGAACGTCAATAAGTTGCGCGTCTGTTAGCTTGGTTTTATCGATGGTATCTAGCGATCCGATTACCTCTATGCCAACACTTTCCCAGCCTGTTCTAGCAAGGGCAATTAGGGCCTGAGTCTTCGCGACCGGGTTCTCCTCGCTGAACGCAAGGTTTCTCCAGGAACCAACGGGCTGATGCTCCAATGCTGTGCGAGCAGCATAGCGAATGAAACGGTCCTCATGACCTAGGTGAGGCCAAACAAACTCTACAGCGCCTTTTTTCTGCTCGTGATAGGTTTCGATTTCACGGCGCAGCTTGTGCAACTCTGGTAGCTCTCCAGCGACGATTGCGTCAGTGGATTCTCCGCCTGTGTAGGTGACACGGTAGAGTCCCGACTGGACGCGGCGTCCGCCGATGGCGATGTAGAGGGCTCCATCGGTAGGATTGACTTCCAAATCAGTGAGAGGCAGAGGTTGTGCACTCATGAATTCCTCAAACGTAGCCTTGTAGCTGGCACCGGAAGGTTCCATGTGCACGGCGTAGAGTTTGCCGTAACTCCAGTCTGCTGCGAAGAAGGCACGCTGGTATTTGGCTGGGAATTTCGCTCCCAGACCGAAGGAAACACCGGTAGGTGAACCTGGGCCGATGTCGACTGTCGCAGGGAGAGTGTCGGGCCAGCGCTCTGGCCACTTAGCACCGCCGTTTCTCCAGCCCCACTCGGCTCCACTAACGGCGTGATTGATGCGAGTTGGACGATACCAGGGGAGATTCATGTCCCACTCCATGTCAGCGTCGTAAGTGAACATGTCGCCAAACTCGTTGAAGTCGACGTCATACTGATTCCGGTATCCGGTGTTTATGATTTCGAAATTGGAGCCGTCAGGATCAAGTTTAGCGATGAAGCCGCGTGGGCCGAATGTCCCCTTCATGAAGCCCTTGCCGATGGGGCGCTTGAGCAGATTGTCCTCGCCCCAAACAGAAGGAACGCGAGTCTTATCGAAGCTTGGCATGGGAGTCTGGTTTCCCACAACTACGTAGAGGGATTTTCCGTCAGGCGATTTGACAATGGCGTGCGGGCCATGCTCACCACCAATATCTTCAAATTTGGTGATCAACTCTTTTTTGTCGAGCTTGTCGTCGCCATTGGAATCGGTGAGACGATAGATACCGCGGCCACCCATATCGGCAGTGTTTTGCACGACGTATAGAGCATCGAATGCCCAAAGTAGGCCTTGAGCTGAACCCGAATCGATTTCGATTTTCTCAACGGCGGAGTCTTTAAGCGTCTCGCCGAGGGCTGGAGTAGGGAAGCGATAGAGCGCACCATATTGATCCGATACGATCATGCGGCTCTTATTATCGATGGTCATGGCGACCCAAGAGCCCTGCTCTATTTTTGGGACGGAATAGATGAGCTCTGCTTTGAAGCCCTCTACCAGGTTGATTTTATCGACCGGGGTTGCCTCAGGCACACGAATGTCGAGGCTGTCAGTGATCGATGCGAAGCTTACCTTAGCTTCCCATGGGCCGCCGCCCAGACTGGCGAGTTCATCGGAATCCTTGGCTATTTTATTGGCATCTGGTGCTTCTGCCTTCTGCCAGTTTTTAAACGCCTTCGAAGATGATTGCCAAGTCTTGTCGCTCGCTATGTAGCTTTCGGAGTCGTCTTTATTGATGATTTTCGCTGACCTGCTTCTCCGCCAGCGTTAGTGACATCAATGGCGAAGAGATTAGAGCCGCCACGAGTTACCATGTCTGAGACATCCCATACACTCGCGGTTGCCCAATTTTTGGAAAAGGAAATTCGGGCTCTTGCTCCATTAAGATAAAGCGTTCCTAAGTCATCGGCATGGGTCAAAAGCAGAACTCGTTTGGCGTCTTCCGGCACGTCAAAGGCTTTCCGGAAAACGGCACGTTTCTTCTCACTGTCGCCGGCTGGCCAGATCCATTTTGGTTCGGCGTCCGAGGCGTCAAAGCCGTGAGCGGGGGAAGTAGCTATGGCGGCGGGTATTGCCAGAGTCAACAGTAGGAGTTTTGAGAATTTCATAACGAAGAGTCCTTTACTATCGCATAGAATTACAGTGAAGGGCAAGGTCCAGCCAGGCGTTCGCTGAACGATTATGTTGAATCAGATACAAAATGTGACATTTATTGGCGATATGTCCAAAAAACTACGCATTTCAACCCGGGTTTTCATCGCTGTATTTCTCTTTTCAGCAGGTGTGTTTGATCTCAACGCTGCCGATGTCACTGGAAACGTTGGTAAATCAGATGGAGAACCGCAGGTCTTCAAAACCAAGCAGGAATACGACACGGAGGCAC
>JAHDIL010000032.1:3312-10316 GCA_020630835.1 Verrucomicrobiota bacterium | reverse complement strand
TTTTTGCATCAGTTATGATCAGAAGGAAGAAGAGCCGGAGCCTCGGCGGGGAAATGTTAAGTTTCCTCGTAGAGGGTGGGATCAGTTATGCCGGCCAGCTGAAAGGCTTCCTTTCGTTCAACGCAGGTTCCGCATTTGCCACAGTGCTTATCGCCACCTTTATAGCAAGACCAAGTTTGACGAAAGTTCACTCCCAACTGCTGTCCACGAGCGGCAATGTCCTCTTTTCGCATTCTAACGAAAGGGCGTAGCACCTGAATGCGCTCGTAGGTGCCCTGCCGGATCGCTTCTGCTTGTGGGGCCAGGAATTCTTCCCGGCAGTCGGGATAGATGGCATGATCGCCAGAGTGGGCCGCAATGACAACGCCCTCGGCACCGATTGACTCGGCAAAGCCGGCTGTAATCGAAAGCATTATGCCATTGCGATAGGGCACGACGGTTTGTTTCATATTGTCGGCTTCATAGTGCCCTTCAGGGATTTCACCACCACTCTTCAGTAGGTCGCTGCTGAAGAGCTCATTCATAAAGCCTAACTTCACTGTTTCGTGTCGGATCTTACTTTCCTGACAATGCCATTTAGCGAAAGGGATTTCGCGATGGTTATGTTTCGAGCCATAATCAAAGCTGACGCCAGCTAGGACCTCATGTCCCTCTGCACGTGCCTGATAGAAGGCAACGGTAGAGTCCATCCCTCCGCTGAGCAGAACAATCACTTTCATACGAAGGGAGAGCCAGGGGCTATTCTTCGTCTTGTGCGAGGTTGATATCCGGGTAGCGTGCCTCGGCTGTCAGGCGGATACCGCCACGTGGAGAAAATTTCCCGCGAACCACTAATTTTCGCGGAGAGCAGGCGGCCTTCAGCTCGTCAAGAATGCGATTGACGATATCTTCGTTAAAAGACGGTAAATTTCGAAAGGAAGCGAGGTAATATTTGAGCGATTTCGTCTCTACGCATTTTTCATCAGGAATGTAGCGAATAAGCAAGTGTGCGGTGTCTGGCTGACCCGTGACTGGGCACAGAGAGCTGAACTCCGGGTAATCAAGTTCTATCCAATAATTGCGATCGGCGTTTCGATTGGGAAAAACCTCAAGCGTGGCCTCCTCCGGCGTTTGAGGGAGGCGGTTTTCGCTATTTCCGAGCAGAGTGAGCTCTTTGGTCTGGGTAGAAGAAGACATAAGGGTTCGGATTAGGGTGCGTGCCCCTCAATTGCAGCCTACGGTCCAAGGGTTCAACCGTTTTTGACGATGATCTCCACACGACGGTTGAGAGCTTGTTCTTCTGGCGTGCCATCTACTGATACGATGGGACGCTGCTCTCCGAGACCTCGCACGACAATGTTGGCAGTGTCGATCTGAAGATTTTCCGTCAACCAGTCTCGCACGGCGGAGGCGCGCTGCATACTTAATAGCGCGTTGGAGTCTGCGCCGCCGATGCTGTCAGTGTGCCCTTCGATGATGAATTGTGCATCTGGATTCGTTTGCACGAGAAAAGCGAGCTTCATCATGCTGAGGCGAGCTTGTTCTTTGATCGCGTATTCGTTGTATTCAAAGAGAATGTCTGAGGGTAGCGCGATTTTTTCTTCCCCTTTAGGTAGACCTCCCGTCTGTGAAATGAGGGAATCGAGGCTGGCATACCCCTTCATGACTTGTTGGGCCTGGGAACCGGCAGCAGCGGCAGCATTTTGGAGGAAGTTGTCCAGATTTACATCGGCGCTCATTGCCGTCCCAGCGTTTAGCTGGAGTGTCACCTGTGATGCAGAAACCTGAGCCGAGGAATCGATCAAATTCTGCCGCATCTCATTCAAGTCGCTAGCCAACACGGAGTTGACGTTTAGCGTCTCTAGCTGAGGAGCCGTCTGTTGGGCAATGTCAGCTGCCGCTGGTTGCTGGCTGGACTGATAGAGTTCGGGAGTCTCCACCGGAGACATGCGTATGGTCTCACTGGACGATTTCTCTAGGAGGTCGAATTCATCCAGACTCTCATCTAGCAGGTTTTGTGCGTTATCCTTGGGCTGCTCTAGCACTTCAGGGTTTGCGGGCGTGGTATCCGCAAGCAAATCGTCCAGTAGCTTCCGGTCGATGGAAATTTGCTCACGTGAGGTGCGGAAGATCACCTCGCCTTCAGCGCGGCCACTACTGCTGGCGTTCTGCTCCAGGTTACCAAGGAGAAACCACAATGTTATGTGAATGAGGATCGAGACCGCAATGGCCAACAAAACCCACGAAAGCAGCCCCTTAGATTCGGTCTTGAAAACCGAGGGGTGGTTCGCGGCCGGATGCCAGTCGTAGGATTCACTCATATGGGTCGGAGTGTAGCGTATTTTCACCTCAAGGGCAAAATGAAACACCTGTGCTGTATCTCCACTGAATCCCAGTTGCACGGGCATACGCTCCGTTGTCTGGTAAAGCTTGCTAAAACAGGCTGTATCTCATGGTAAAAACCTATCTGCTCGACGACTGGTCCGACGTGACGACGCCTACCTTGTCGTCGCATTTCGACCAAATCATCGACTGTCGCTCTCCTGCGGAATTTACAGAGGATCACCTCCCCAACGCCATCAATCTACCTGTTCTCTCTGATAGCGAACGGGTCGAGGTAGGAACCATCTATAAGCAGGTAAGCACCTTCGAGGCGCGGAGACTGGGAGCCTCACTGGTGTCCAGAAACGTGGCGCGACATCTGGATGGTCCGTTGCGTCAAACCCCTTCCACCGAACGCCTCCTGCTCTACTGCTGGAGAGGCGGCCAACGATCGCGGAGTTTTGCGACCATCCTCGATCAGATCGGGTGGGACGTGCAGGTCATCGATGGCGGCTGGAAAGCCTACCGTAGCCACGTTGTTCAGTTCTTGCAGGATGTTTGCCCAAAACTGCCCTTTGTCATCATAACTGGCTGCACTGGCGCGGGTAAAACGCTTGTGCTGCAAAGCCTGATGCAGCAGGGGGCGCAATGCCTTGACCTTGAGGGGTTGGCGCACCATAAGGGGTCAATCTTCGGCGGTGACCCAGGGGAGCCGCAGCCCTCGCAGAAACTCTTTGAAACACGGATAGCAGAGCAGCTGTCGTCTTTCACATCCGATCGCCCTATTTTCGTCGAGTCCGAGAGTGCGAAGGTGGGAAAATTAAATTTGCCGGAAGCTCTCTGGACGGCGATGAAAGGAGCCCCCTCTCTTGAGCTCGACGTAGAAATAGAAGAGCGTGCTTCTTTCATCCTGAGAGACTATGAAGAATGGGTGGGCGATGGGCCACGCGTGGAGGGCGCCCTCGATAGGCTGATGCCACGTCACGGCAAAGAAACCATTGCCCGTTGGAGAGAAATGGCGCGTTCGGGAGACTGGGATGATCTAGTCACCGAGCTTCTTGCAGATCACTACGATCCGCTCTATCGCTCCGCCTCGCGCCAGTATTTCCAGACGCCCAGCAGTTCATATCGAATGTCGGGGCATGATCCAGCAGCGCTGCGAGAGGCCGCGGCTTGCCTCGCCGCATCTGCCCACAAGGCTCACCCCAATTTGGCAAGCTGATGGACGCAGGACACACCTACGACGCTATCCTGCTCGCAGGGGGGCTCTCGACTCGATTTCAGGCTCCTCACGATCGAGGACTGGAAAAACCCTTCGCCCCACTTGGCTCGGAGTTGCTCTATGAGCATCAACTGCGCCTTCTGCGTGTTCTCCAGCCACGGCGACTTTTTCTTTCGGCCAGGCATGATCAGGCCTTTCCAGACTACCTGACGGATGTAGAAATTATATATGATCAGCGAGAAAATGCCGGTCCATTGGAGGGATTGGCCCAGTGTTTCTCAAGTTCGACAGCGGATTTTATGCTCGTAATCAGTGTAGATGCCGTGGCGGTCGAGACTTCACTTCTACAGAAGCTGTTGGATGAGGCTTCGGGCACGAGAGGTTCCGTCATTCACAACGGGAAATTTTGGGAGCCTCTGATTGCTTGCTATCCGAGGGAGGGAATGCTTCAGCATTGGGAGCGTGCTTTGTGTGAGGGAGAGCTCAAGCTTCAGCGCATTCTAGCTCAGGCTGAGTCAGCTAATCAAATAGCTCCCCACCTCATCAGCGATACTGAAGGCGAGCAGTTGATCAATGTTAATACCTACGAAGAATGGGAACAATGGCTTGCCGATCGTGACCCAGAGCAGGCTAGCCTGTCGATGCAGCGCTGGGAGACGGAATCCAAAGACTACCGGAAAGCCACGGACCATGTCGCTGTCGAAGAGCCACTGGCCCTGCGGGTCAATGGACGAGATGTCGCTGTTCTCATGCGGACACCGGGGCAGGATCAAGCCCTGGCTACCGGTTTTCTCGTGACGGAAGGGGTGCTCCAGCATCCCAAGCAGATCATTGAGATGCGGCACTGTGGCTCTTCGTCTAGCATGCGAGCTGCTGACAATGTTATGGAGGTGGTGTTGGAAGGCGATCTCGATCTCGCCAGTCTCACACGGCATGTGTTCACCTCCAGTAGCTGCGGTATATGTGGGAAAGCGACTATCGAAGCGGCTCTGCATGACATGCCCTCATGTCCGATGCAGGTGCCGCTCCCACCAGAAGAGTGGATCCTTTCCCTGCCTGAGCGACTGGAGGGCATTCAGACCACTTTTAAGAAAACAGGCGGATTGCATGCCTCTGTTCTTTTCGACCCTCACGATGAGGACTTCGCGCTAGTGAAAGAGGATGTTGGGCGGCATAACGCGCTCGATAAAGTGATCGGCCAAGGACTCGTAGATAACGTTGATTTTTCGAAGACATTTCTTCTCCTCAGCGGTCGGATCTCCTTCGAACTTGTCCAAAAGGCGCTTATAGCAGGTATCCCCAGTATAGCAGGGATATCGGCACCTAGCTCTCTCGCAGTTTCACTAGCGCGAGAGGGAGGCATCAACCTGATTGGCTTTCTGCGTGAGAGACGTTTCAATTGCTACACCTAACCGGGATTTGAGAAGCATGGGGTTTTCTCAGATCCGAGCGATTCCCAAATTTGCGCCAAGATCCAGGTCTACGGGGGTAGTTTCAGTAGTTGTGAACACTGAAATAAGCGAAAATCCTAAAAATTAAGGACATTTAATTATCAATTTTGAGAAAAAAGTGTTGACCTAAGGGTCTGTTTGTAGTCTGGATTATTAAATAATTCAGAGAACTTAAAAAACTTTCTCCGCTTTTCTTAACGACCACTCAAAATTTGAAATGAACTTGCGCGACCAGCTTAAAGAAATTTTACCCGACATCCTTCCGCGGAATCCGGCTCAATCTATCAAAGGCACCGAGCTCATCGAAATGGTGAAGGACAAACTTAAGCAAGACTACTCTGATGCCACCTTGCGCTATCATTTCTCTATCATGTCCTGCGATCCGTCTTCGCCAATCGCGAAGGTTGAGCATGGGCAGGGATACTACCTGCGCTCTTCGACTATCCACTCCCTCAATAGCGCACGTAATTTCTTTGGTGAGGGCAGTGATGCCCTTGCAGGAGGTGCCGGTTTGACTGGAGCGAGTGTTGACGTAGCTCTGTCACGGGCAAACAAGTTTCGCGCGATGGTGCAGCGCTATCTCGAGGCGGCTGGCCAGTTTCCATTTACCTTCGAGCAGTCATTTTCCAACGACGCCCAGGCCAATCGCTGGCGGGTGCCTGATTTAGCTGTCGTTGATTGGCTAACCGATGACCCCCGTTCAGAGAGCCGGCAATTGGAGAGGGAGAAGATGGATGTCTTTCGTCGTGTGGGCCAATCTCCCATGCGCATTGCTAGCACCAAACTGAAGCTCGAGCTCAATCATGGGAATCTTCGCGAAAGTCTCTTCCAGTGTCTCTCAGCCTCTGAATGGGCCAACACGGGCGAGTTAATTGTCGCCGCATCGATTGATGATCCGGCTATGATCGAGGAAATCCGCACGTTTGCTTCTAAATTTGGGGTTGGTGTGATTAGTTTTGGTCTCGACGCAGAAACTCTGGATGACCTACCTGAGGCTGCTGTAATCGATAACCTACAGCTGCGCGAATTTGAGGCTCTGCAGGGGCTCCTAGAAGTCCGACGCTATGCGGCTCCTACTCAGAAAGACTTTTGCGATTGGTCTCACGTCAGCCAGGCTGCTCATCAGAATGCCGACTTCGCCACCTTTGAGAAGTGGGTATCTCGCAGCCTTATCGACGAGCGCTCAATTTCTGCTCGTGAATTTATTGAGCAGGAGCGCTCAGCAAGCGAAGGATCTGCTAAGCGTTCCGTGCAGCGCGAGTATGTAGCTTAAGCGCATACCTCTTTTTTGTTTCATAACACAAAAAAGCGAAACTCCATCAGCTTGCTGATGGAGTTTTTTTATAGAGGGGAAAGAAGTGCTCGGCTTATTGCACCTCTATCAAACGGGGCTGCTGTTCAGCTTTGTTGGGTAGGTCGACTTCGAGGGCGCCGCATTCCCAGGTAGCGGTGATTCGCTCCGTATCAACAGCAGAGCCCAACTGAAGCGCTAACTCATAGTTGATGTCGTGGCCATTGCCTTCCAAAAACTCGTAGCCATCAGCGGGCGCCTGATGGCGAAGAGCCTTCAGGCTGAGGGTCGATTTGTCTATATCTAGGGTAAGGGTGTCTCGGTTTATGCCTGGGAGATCCACCTCGAGCCGCCGACCTCCATCGACGGTGAAGCTCCGGTGTGCTGGGCGAATAAGGCGACGCGACCTGGTGGCAGGTTTATCATGAGCCTCGCCAGGCGGCGAGGTCTGGGTATTTTTGTGTTCGACTTGTGTTTCCATTCTTAAGTTATGTAAAAGTTAGTGTTTTGAATTATTGCACTTCGATTGAACGTGGCCTTGCGCTTGCGGCTATAGGCAGGGTGAGTGTGAGGACGCCAGCTTCGAGCGAGGCGGAAATGGCATCGACATCTACCTGCTCAGGTAGTTGGTAGCGCAGAACCTTGCGATCCTCGGATGCAGAACGACGATCATTACCCTCCGACGATAGCCCGTGACGGCGGCGAATTGACGAAACCCGCAGCACGCTGTCTTCAAACT
>JAHDIL010000032.1:0-3302 GCA_020630835.1 Verrucomicrobiota bacterium | reverse complement strand
TTCTTTGCGAACACCGGGTAGGTCGACTTCGACACGATAGGCCTCTTTACTCTGAGACATGCGGGAGCGTGAAGCCTCCGGGTCGCAGGTGGTCGGGACACGGACAAACGGGTCTAGTAGACTCATGGACTCGGAAAAGAGTGCATCTAGTTCGTCGGTGAATGAATTGCGATAAGGATAGAATAGGTTTTTCATAGTTTCTTTAAGTTTCGCTAGAACTATAGGCAGTTTTCCTGCCAGAGTTATTTGGTTCTCATAAGTTGTTGGTGATCAATTGGTAGCACTTCTTTTGCCTTCAGTCTTGATGTCCTTAAAGTGCCGGTATGGCGCTTTCGGGTTAGGGGTTTGAGCTTTAAAAAGAGTCAAAATGGCGCAGTTGTGTGATTCCTTTATATAGGTAATAAGCCGCTAGATTGCATCTTCGCTGGACTGTTGTTGAGTAGGTCTGAGACATGTATTACGAGCACCTCTTTTTGGACACATTTGTCTTTCTCTGTGCAGCGGTTGTAAGCGTCCCGCTCGCTAAGTTTTTGGGTCTAAGTTCGGTGCTAGGCTACCTTGCTGCTGGAGTCGCTATCGGGCCTGCGGTGCTTGGTCTCGTGGGCAGTGAGGGGGAGGACGTGATGCATTTCGCCGAATTTGGCGTAGTTATGATGCTGTTCCTAGTCGGCCTTGAGCTCGAGCCCCGGCTGCTATGGAAACTGCGAAAACCGATAGTGGGAACTGGTGGCCTCCAGGTTTTACTTTCGACGGTTACTATCGGACTTGCCTGCTTCTTGGTGTTTTCTTGGCAGTGGCAGCAAGCTCTCGCAGTAGGTCTTACCCTAGCGCTCTCCTCAACAGCTATCGTGCTGCAAAGTCTACAGGAGCGCAACCTGATGAAGAGTGATGGGGGGCAGAGCTCTTTTGCCGTGCTTCTGTTTCAAGACATAGCAGTTATCCCCATTCTGGCTGCGCTGCCCTTGCTGGCCCTTTACGAAATACCGACAGACCTTGCAGAGAAAACTGATTATGGCGATCGTTCACAGCTTCAGGTGTGGGTTGATGACCTCTCCGGTGGGGCACGATCAGGCTTAGTTTTGTTGGCTATCGCGGCCATCATCTTAGCTGGTCGCTTCGTGCTTCGACATTGCTTACGCATCATTGCCAAGACGGGTCTGCGGGAGGCTTTTACCATGTTCGCTCTGTTGTTGGTTATCGGCATAGCGCTCCTCATGAACCTCTTGGGGGTATCACCGGCTCTGGGAGCCTTTGTCGCAGGAGTCGTCCTTGCCACTAGCGAATATCGCCATGAGCTGGAGGCGGATATCGAGCCATTCAAAGGGATCCTGTTGAGCATTTTCTTTATCGCCGTTGGAGCCAGTATCGACTTCGAGCTGATTGTTGGGCAACCCCTGCTCATTTTAGGGCTTGTCATTGCCTTGATGGTTATGAAAGCGATAATTTTAGGGTTCCTAGGACGGGTTTTTCGGCTATCTACAGATCAGAACCTCATCTTTACGTGTGGGCTTTGTCAGGCTGGTGAATTTGCTTTTGTGCTAATTGCTTTTGGCTTGGGTAACGGAGTTTTCACTCATGAAATCGGCCAACTCATCACTGTTGTCGTTGCCCTGACTATGGCAGTGACTCCTCTAGTCATGAAGTTCGAGGAAGCTGTTCTGCGCCCCCGTTTTGGCTGTCGTGAAATTGAAGGCGCTAACAGGATGGCAGATGAAATCCACGAAGAAAGCCAGGTTATTCTTGCGGGTTTCGGGCGTTTTGGGAATTACGTAGGGCGTTTCCTTCGTTCTCAAAGCATAGCTGTCACCGTGGTTGAGCATGATTCGGATCATGTCGACTTCCTGCGCCGAATAGGAATTAAAGCCTATTATGGTGATGCGAGTCGTCACGATCTGCTGACCGCTGCGGGAGCACAAAATGCGAAACTGCTGATCATCACTTTCCGCGATGCCAAGGCGGTGGATCAACTTGTGGAGACGGCCCGCAAACATTTCCCTAATCTGAAGATTCTGGCCCGAGCTAGCGACCGATCCCATCTTTATCGGCTTATTTTGGAAAACATTCCAGCGCAGCACGAGCATAGCCATAGCGCGGTTGCTCTTACCGAAAAGGCTCTGGGCGAACTGGGTTACGATGCCGATTCCGTGCACAGAGCTGCGGAAAAATTCCTGAAACATGATTACAAAATTTCTGAGAAACTTGCCGTGGTCAAAAGGGAGCATGACGAGTCGACTTACCTTTCGCATGTCCGGGAAAGTGTTAGGAATTTGGAAGGATTGATGAACGAATCTGAACGGGTGGAAGACTAGTAGGCTTTTGCCATCCACTTGCTTCTGCCTCGTTCCCGTGCTTGGGTAACGATGTCCTGCTTATGAGTTTTTCTCAGTCACCTTCGGATCCATCGTTACCTGGACTGCCGAAGCCGATCCAGTTTTCTCAGCCCTGTTGTGAGGAATTGGCCCAGTTAGCTGAGCAGCGGATGGATCAAGCGGGGGAAAAGCCGGAATCTCTTGATAGTCTGACCTTAGACTCGGCACCGGGGCCCGATGGAGATTTTTTATCCGCTCCTACCCCAGCCGTCGCAAGAGACTTCGACCCACCCTCCCGTGACTCTGCGAAACTCCAGCGCGTGCTCATAGCGCACCAGGCAGGGTCCACCCGTCGGCTTATGCAGGAGGCGCTCGATAACTTTACGGAAGCGGAGATTCACACGGCAGGTTCAGCTCTCAGAGCCTTCGAGCTAGCGATGACTCGGGAATTCCACCTCTTCCTCTTTTCGTTAGAGATGGAGGAAGTGAATGGTCTGCTGCTCTACGAGCTTATCGAAAAGGCTTACGCGCATAGCCAGATCGGAGTGCGCATTCCCCCTGGGGTGATCTTCATAAGAGAGCCGAAAGGTCCTGATCTATCTAAAGAGTTTCGTGGCGATGTGCGCATCAAAGGTATTTTAAGTAAGCCTCTGAAGATTGATAGTCTCCTCAAACAAGTAGGGATGTCGATCCCGGTCCTAGATCCCACGATGGGTGGGCAGTAGACGCAACCGTTACTCAACCTCGTAAAATTCCCGCCAAGCGGGTTGGCTGATGATGACTTTCAGGATGTCTTGTGTGACCTCGACCGGAGTTTGGTTTGCATTGATATCGGCGCGTTGCTCAGCATAATGGGCTAACACCTCCTTGGTCTCTTCCTCATAGCTCTGGATACGTCTTTTGATGACTTCCTCGCTGGCGTCATCCATGCGCCCTGATTTGATGGCCCTTTTGCGTATACGGGTGATCAGTTCCTCCCGGTTGGGGCAGGAC
>JAHDIL010000031.1:3684-10436 GCA_020630835.1 Verrucomicrobiota bacterium | reverse complement strand
TCTGTGTGTCGATGCCAAACACACGTTAGAAAAAACATCAATCTCGGCAAAGTTGTTCGATGATGCGAGTCCTGTAGCCTGCAAGGAGGGGAGACTCTTGAGTCACTCCTTGCGGCGTCGGGCTCGGCGATCAAAGCTCGTTATCGTAATGAATAATGATGATCCGAACCACCAAATTACCATTGAAAAAAGCTGGAAAACCCTCCAAGGTTCCTGATCACAGAGCACGGACTAGATATGGATGATGAGATAACATACTGGATCGTAGATGACCATGAGGGCTTTCGGGAAAACCTCATTATGGTGCTAGGTAAAAGAGGTTTTCGTTGCCTCAATTCTCTCCCCAATGCGGCAGGACTTTTTTCATCACTTATGGGAAAGGGAGCTCCGTCTATTGTCCTGTGTGACATTCGGATGCCGGGTATTGATGGGATCGAGGTAGTAAAAGAGCTCAAGTGTGTGGCGCCTAATTTACCCGTGTTGTTGCTTACCTCCTTCGACAATGAGCCTTATCTTTTGGATGCGATGCGAGCCGGGGCTGCGGGGTTTCTTCTCAAGACGAGCACGGTGGAAGAGATAGATTCGGCTATCCGTGCGGCATTGGCAGGAGGTCTTCCTATAGATCCCGATATGAGTGGGCTTTTAGTTAAGCGAACGAATTTGGGGGCCTCGTCATCCGAAGAAGAGGGCTTACTTTCACCACAAGAGCAAAAAATTTTGCAGAGTCTCGCTGAGGGGAATCCTGCAAAAGCTACTGCTGCTAAACTTCAGATCAGTATTAACACTGTTGATTCGCATATTCGCAAAATCTATCAAAAATTGGAAGTGCAAAATCAAGCCGCCGCAGTTGCTGAGGGATTTCGCAGAGGCCTTATAGTATAAGGGGTTTTCAGCTTTTATGGGTCATTGTTAGTAAGGTTTTTCTCTCCCGGGAAGTTTTTTTAAAACCGGGAGTGAGAAATTTTGATGATTTTAAGTTGATGCACTCTAGCTATTCGTGACCAGTTATTGTAGTAAGTATACAAATTTATTGTATTACCCCGAAAATGAAGCGAAAACTAATAGATGCAAAAGTCTTGGCGTTATATGTGGCGCCAGCGTTTTTCCTTGTGAATACCACTGCTCATTCTGTTTCTCTGGAAGAAGCGGTTTGTCGTATGCTAGAGTATGAGCCTGAGTTAAACGCGACTGAATATGACACTCTGAGTGCGCAGCGAGATCAGATTGTTGCCAGGAGTGAGCTCATGCCTCAAGTGACTCTAGATGGCTCCGCCGGATATTCGAAAAGAAATCGCACATCTGGTGGTGTGCAGACTAACGGAGATCCTCTTTTTCAGCGGCAAGTCGGCGTTAATCTGAGGCAACTCCTTTATGATGGTGGGTCCGGATTGAACAATGCGAAGGCTTCTCGTAACTCATTTCTCGCTCAGCAATTGTTAGAAAAGGGTTTCATCGAAGAGCGTGTGGTTGACCTTGCCGAAACTTACATGGAAGTGATCCGGACTCGTCGTCAGATCGCTCTAGCTGAGCGTAATGTGAATAACCACGTCCGTATGCGTGATTTGTTGAAACAGCGAGCCGACGCTGGTGGATCTCGTTCTGATTTCGCTTTGGTTCAGGGCCGTCTCGGTCTCGCGACTAACCAGCTCGATACACAGCGTTTGGCCCTCGAAACGGCAGAGGCTCGTTTTCAGCGTTTGACTGGTATGGCTCCATCCGGGTTGGCGTATCCGGCCATTCCCTCTATCGCTTCGACGCGCAGTGCTATCGATTACTCTGCCAATTTTAATCTGAAGTCTGCAGCGGAAGCCCTAGAGGCTGCTCAGCACCGTGCTCGTGCCTCCAAGACCTTAACCCATCCACGTGTTTTCTTTGATGCCGGGGTTACATACGGCCAAGACACAAGTGGGGTCAGAGGTGAATCGACTGAGTCGCGCGCCGGTCTTACCGGATCTTGGGATCTTTTCCGCGGTCATCGCAACCGAGCCTTGCACGAGCGCGATCATTTTCAGGTAGGGAAGTATGAGGAGCTCCTGCGGGCGGCAGAGCTTGAAGCTGGCTACAACCTCAACCTGTTGTGGCAGGAGCGTGTCGGATCCCAGAATTCCATTGAGGCTCTCCGTCTTTATTCCACCGAACTCAATCAGGTGGTTTCTGACTATCAACAGCGGTTCGAGGTTGGCCGACAGGAACTACTGAATATTCTCGACGTCCAGTCAGAAGCCTATACCGCGAGCTCCCGTTTGCTTGATGCTGAGTTCAATGTGGATACCACAGCTTATCGAATTTATGGAGTTCAGGGACGTGCAACTGAATTTATCCTTGGACCTGACGGGTGCGAACGGTGCTACAGTGCTAAGGGCCTTGTTTCTGAGAAATGGGTTGTTGAGAGCAGAGACAACATTGACCCAGACAATCGTGTTCCGGTCACTCAGGCTGACTTGATGAATCGTCGTTTCGATACGGATGGCCCCGAAGCCGAGTATGGAGATTTGCAGACGCGCTACTACGTCGAGCGAGCTCAACTTCCGATCGAGCCGAAAGCGGACGCTCGTCCTACCGGTAAATTTTTCGGACTCTTTAAGCGGAAAGGCTCCCAGCGCTCTGGATCGGCCCCGATCTTCAAGTAAATACTTGGTTCCGAAAGCCGTAAGGCTACATTGAGATTTATTGGCTTCATGGCTATCCGCCATGAGGCCTTTTTTGTTGTTGCGATTAGAGGCTGCGCATCCAGCCGGAGTTTCCGAGCTTGGCCTGTTTTTGGGGTAGGCATACTACCGAGGATCGCATCACCCTGGAAAAAATTGTCAAAGCCGTTTTTCCGCTGACCCTAAGCCTTGCGACAGGCCGTAATCATGTTGTAGACTCAGGAAACCTGAATTTCCCTCGTAGCTTGAGTAAAGAACCTCTGCCCCCTGATCTTTTGCGTGCCAAGCTGGCAGGATTGTGGTCTAGAATTGTCGCAAATATTGTTTTAGCTGCGGAGCTCCCGGCTCCCACGGGAAAAGAGCTTCGTCTTGGTGAATTTCTCACCGATAGGATGGTCGAGTCAGAGTTACTCAATGTCTCTCGAGATCAGGCAGGAAATGTGGCGGGGATCTTTCCTGGCAGGGAAGGTGATCGCGATATACTTGTCACGGCTCATCTCGACAAGATCTGGTCGGATTCACAGGATCACACGGTGGAGGTTGGCGTTGATAGGCTTTCGGGGCGTGGTATCGCTGACAATTCTCTAGGTGTGGCAATTCTGGCCAGTTTGCCCTTAGTTTTAAAGGAGTTAGGTATTCAGCTATCCTCGAACTTGATCCTACTTGGGGCTACACGGAGCCTTGGCCGAGGCGATTTAGCAGGGATGCGCTTTTTTGCGGTGAACTCCTCTCGACCCATTGCAGGTGCGTTGTGTCTCGAGGGAGTGCAACTAGGACGGTTGAGTTCGAGTTCTTTGGGCATGGCTCGCTGCGAGCTTACCGTCGAACTTCTCCATCCCAGTGATGAAACCGGTCGCCATGAAGTTGTCGAAAAACATCATAGCTTTTTAGCATTCTTGCTAGAGCTGCGGTCCAAGTATGGTGATAAGGCTGATATTCTGATTGGATCTCTCGAGGGGGGAGAAGGGTATAATGTGCCGCCTTCTGAGATCACCACCAGATTTGAGGTGCGCAGCCAGAATGCCCTTGAAGTTCAGAGGTTGGTTTTGGAGCTTCGGGCTTTTGCCGAGCAGCTTTCGGGTGATGCCTCGGTTAGGGCGAAGCTTGAAGTTCTCGCAACCAGACAACCTGGAGGACTGGATGAAAGTGACCCGCTACGGCAGATTGTCTGCGATGTTCACGATGAGCTTGGTATCAGGACTGTCGAAAGTCCTAGTATTTCTGAGTTATCAGTGCTGCTGGATCACGAGATTTCAGCGGTTACCCTTGGGTTGACTAAGGGAGGGAAACTCCACTCGCGTCAGGAGTTTATTTCTCTTTCGCCGTTGATGGACGGCCTGATCCAGCTCATTATCATCTTGGTTCGGGTAGATGAAAACCTGCTCTCGAAGCGTAGATCGGAGGAACATGGAGCCTGAGGATCTTGACTTGAAAATTAAGACTTGGCTATCGTCCCATACTTTTCATCATGCGGATTTTTGGGATATTCAGGAGTTAGTGCGTGCTAAAGAAGAGAGCGGTCTGAGTATTAGTCTGTGTATACCTACTCTCAACGAGGAGGCGACTATCGGAAAAGAGATAGTGATGTTCAAAAGCGAGTTGATGGATCGTTACCCTCTTTTGGATGAGTTGGCCGTTATCGATTCGGGATCGACTGATGCTACTTTGGATGTCGCTGCGAGCTATGGAGCTGATACCTACTTGTCTGCAGATATCCTTCCTAGTTATGGCTCAAATATGGGGAAAGGAGAGAATCTTTGGAAAGCTATCTACCAGCTAAAGGGGGACATTATCTGTTACGTCGATGCTGATATCAAAAATATTCACCATAGGTTCGCGAGTGCCTTAGTTGCGCCTTTGCTTTACCGCCCAGAGATTCAATACGTGAAGGCGTTCTATGATCGGCCGCTCACCGTTTCGGGATCGACAAGGCCATCGGGTGGTGGCCGCGTTACCGAGATTTTGGTGCGACCTCTTTTTAGCCGCTTTTTCCCCGAACTTTCGGCCCTCATCCAGCCCTTATCTGGCGAATATGCCGTGCGGCGTGAAACTCTTGAGCAGTTGGCGTTCCCTATTGGCTATGGTGTTGAGACCGCCCATCTTATCGATCTTTTCCTTGATCGTGGGCTCGACGCCATTGCTCAGACGGATTTAGATAAGAGAGTGCACCGAAACCAGACAACGAGAGCTCTTGGCAAAATGTCCTACGGCATTATGCAGGCTTTCTTTAGTCGTCTGCAAAGACGTAATCTTTTCTCTGATCAATTGGCGCAATCGAACTGCTTTCGCCAATTTGAAGCTGAGGGGAAAACCTACCGATTAAACTCTGCCGAGTTTCCTGAGGAAGAGAGGCCTCCTATGATCACTGTTCCCGAATATAGAAAGAAATTTAAACACGATGAGTGAAGGTTCCAAACTTGCTGTCGCGATTGTTCACTATCATCTGCAAAGGGGGGGAGTGAGTCATGTGGTAGAGATGGCTGAGCGATCTCTGTCGGACTCGAATGTCGAGGTCCTCATCCTTTCGGGTGAAGAGGCATCCGAGGAGATAGCTGTTACCAATGTGGCGGTTGTCCCGGGGCTTGGCTATCGCAAGACGGGGAACTCAATTATCGCTCATACGCTAACCAAGTCCCTGAGGGAAAAGGCGGTCGCGTATTTTGGTAGAGAGCCCGACGTCTGGCATTTTCATAACCCAACGTTAGGCAAAAACGTCCTTATGCCCTTCGTGATTCAAGAGCTCGCTAGCCATGGGGCGAGAGTGCTTCTCCAGATTCACGACTTTGCAGAGGATGGCAGGCCGAATAACTACAGTGCTCAACGCTCCAGCGCTAATAATGAAGCGCATTTCAAATCGGTTTATTATCCTAAAGGAAGCCACATTCATTACGCTGTGATCAATCAGCGCGATCGAAAGTTTTTGAAGAAGCTGGGAGTGCCAGATAGACAGCTTCATCTTACGCCCAACCCGATCGAGCGGGTTGAGATGGGTGCGAGTATGAGCGAGCGCCCTTTTCAACGAGACCGCCTATTCGCGCTCTACCCGGTTCGGGGGATTCGCCGCAAGAATCTTGGGGAACTCATTCTCTTGGCCCAATGTTATGGTGATCGCATGTTTTTTGGCACTACCCTCGTGCCGGAGAATCCAGAGTGGATTGAAATTCACGAAAAGTGGCGGGATCTGATCGAGCAACTCGACTTGCCTGTGGAGCTTGGGATGGCTGGCGAGGGAGGCTACCGCTATCAGGATCTCTTAGGGTGGTCGGACTTCGTCGTTACGGCTAGTGTCGCGGAAGGGTTTGGGTTGGCGTTTCTTGAGCCATGGTTGATCGGGAAAGCAGTAGTTGGCCGCGATCTACCCGAGGTGACAGAAGATTTTCGTAGTCAGGGGTTGTCATTTTCGGGGCTTTATCAGCGCATCGGAGTCCCGCTGGATTGGCTGGACGAAGAGAAGCTCCGCGCCGAGGCTCAGACCGCTTTACAGAATGCTTATCTTGCCTACGATTGTCCTGTGCCTCGCGGCGCTATGAAACAAGTTTGGGGGGCCTGGGTTATCGATGGGAAAATTGATTTCGGTGTGTTGAGTGAGAGTTTTCAGAAGGAGGTGATTTTGCGCATCCATTCTGATCCGACGTGCTTAGATGAGTTGGATTTTCCCTCGTTTGCTCTTGCCTCTGGCGCGGAAAAAGCTGCCTATCAGTCTGCTATCGAATCTGCCTATTCTCTCGCGGCCTATGGAACGAAGCTCGAAGGGGTTTATCAAAGGGTGAAAGACTCTAGGGTTGGTAACGTGAAGGCTTACCCGCCTCAGAGACTCCTGCGCCAGTTTCTAGATCCCGCACGATTCAATCTTCTGCGTGTTTGAATAGTTTGCTTACTGAACGGCTCTCTCCCCATGCAGATAAACCGAGAATCGACCCAGCCCTATCCTCTTGATATCAGAGAGACCGGGTTGCCGTCGACTATCCCCGAGTGGAAGGCACGCCCTAAGGCAGTCTTGTTTGACCTATATGGGACCCTCTTGATAAGCGAGGCTGGTGACGTAGGTGTGGATTGGCAGGCCCGCACGACCCGAGGATTTCATGCGGTGAATACAGAAAGTAA
>JAHDIL010000031.1:0-3674 GCA_020630835.1 Verrucomicrobiota bacterium | reverse complement strand
AGACGCGTCAGGATTGGAGACAGCAATGACGCGTTACCATACCGCAATCAAGAAAAGGCGGAGAGCTAAATCGGAGGAGGGTGTCCAGTATCCTGAAATAGATATACGCGAAGTCTGGCAAGAGGTATTTCCCGAAATCCAGGGAATGGCTGAGCTGGAAAGGCTAGCTGAGATTTACGAACAGTCGACTAACCCAGTATGGGCTGTTCCTGATAGCCGTAGTTTTGTCAGGGCCCTTCGAGAAGAGAGTATTCACTTGGGCGTTATTTCTAACGCCCAATTTTACACTGAGAGGTTTATGGAGCGCATCTGGGGGGATGGCTTTTCTGGTTTGGGCTTTGACACGAAGCTGACAAAGCTATCCTTTGAAGAAGGTGTCTCAAAGCCGAATGATCACTCGTTTGGGCTCTGCCAGGTGGAATGTGGAGAGAGAGGGCTGAATGCCAGTGAAATCCTTTTTGTGGGCAATGACCCTGTTAAAGATATCGCACCCGCGCGGTCTCGGGGATGGATGACGGCTCTCTATGTCGGAGATGAGCGCAGTCTGCGGTCGAGGGGGGAAGACCCTCTGCTTCAACCCGACTGTCAGTTCTCGCAATACAGCGAGTTGAAAAAATGGATATTCGATCTGCCGTATGAGTCCTGAGGCGAATAAGGGTTCGACTGGGATGATTGAGCTCGGATCAGAGCCTCAAGCGCTGCGCTTGAACTCGTATTGGGATCCTGACGATGGCGATCTCACTACAGTAGTTGTTTCGAAGGAGAGAGAGGGCTTGCTCTTCGTCTTCGAGGCTGAATGCTCAACTGGTGGATTTACCGCGGACGGCACTGATGATGAAGGTAGTGATGAAATCCTCAGGTCAGATCGTTGCGAGGTGTTCCTGTCCGCTAGCCGTGACCTGACCGAAGGCTATTTTGGTTTTGAGGCAGATCGAGCAGGGCGCATTTTCTGGTTTCAAGCCGAATGCTACCGTAACATTAGACAGATAGAGCCACCTGGTAGCTTTTCGCTCGAATCGAAAGCCGTGGGAGCGGGGTATCGTGTGGAGGCTCTTTTTTCATACTCTCTGCTACGAGAGCACCGTATCGAGCTGCATAAGGCGGCTGCTGTTGGCATTCACCGCGCCTGCATAGCCTGTGACAAAGTAGATCGCCCGATCTGGATGAGCTGGATCGACAGTGGTCTGCCGAAAGCTGACTTCCACCGAGCCGAGAGCTTTGGATTGATCAAAGGGTAGTGCGCACGGCCTGATGGCAGGGGATATGACTAAACCTGTCAAGGGTTATGCTTTTATAGCCCTTTACCATTCATCCAAGCGCTGTGTAGAGCGCGTGTAGGCACGTGTCCAATCGACTAGGAGGTGGTGGTGGACTGTTTCAGAACCGTCCAGCGTAGTCTCTATCATTGACGCTGCGCACAACGATATCTCGCACAACTACCTCGTTCGGCTGCAACAGGGCAGATACAGCCACCTCGGCCACGTGCTCTGGGGTGAGGAAGGCTTCCACCGGCATTTTGTGGTCTACGGCCTCATCCCAAAATGGGGTGTCCACTCCTCCCGGAAGTAAATTGATCACCCGAATGCCATAGGGGGCAGCTTCCTCCTGCAGGGCTTGAGTGAACCCACGGACCGCCCACTTGGTGGCACAATAGAAAGACTCCGTAGGTATGCCTTTTAAACTCGCTGTCGAGGTCACATTCATGATCGTGCCCTGTTTCCGTTCGGTCATATGCCTCATAGCAGCCTGACAGCCCCAGAACGTGCCTTTGAGGTTCGTGTTCACCATCCTATCGATATCCTTTTGTGAGTAATCGATGACAGGTGCGTGCCGAGCAATGCCGGCATTATTTATCCAGATATCGATCTTCCCAAAGGAGGCTAGTGCTGAATCCGCTACGGCTTCGACAGCTGAGGCGTCACCCACGTCGATACAGTGGCTCTGAATGGTAGCATCAGAGCCAGGTAGCTGAAGGACTGCCTGTCCGAGCCGCTCTTTGTCGGCGTCGCAAAGGACAAGCTTGGCTCCCTGGCGATATAGCTCACAGGCCATCGCCAAGCCTATGCCGCGGCCGGCACCAGTGAGAACAACCACATGACCGTCCAGATTTGGTTTCATAGCTCACCTTTTGCGGTTGGATTAGAAGAGCCAGTTTCGGCAGCGGGGAGCTGTTTTCGCATCATACAACCGATGATGAGAGCTACGCTGATTACGAGCGGTGTGAAAGGATATAGCCAATGGAGCGTCTGCCCAAAAATAATCAGAACCGCGCTCCAGAACGCTATGAGTAAGAGAACGGAGAAAATGAAAACTTTTCGTTGAATGAACTGCAGTAGAAAGACCCCAGACAGGATTAGAACAAGAGAAAGAGACGCTCGGGCGGGTAGGCTCATCTCACGCAGGTGTAGGCCAGATTGGATGACGGCGGCAGCTTGGGCCAAGGCCGTAAGGTAAGAACCCTGCTCTCCAGCATATAGTGGCAATGTGCGGTCTCCGGCTTGGTCGAAACCCAATAAGACAAGGTTGTCCTCGATCGATTGGAAACGCGTTGCATATTTTTCAGCTACCTGCTGCAACACGGTTTCGGAGCCTTTACCCGTGTAGGCAAGTTCGGTAGCCGTTAGAGAGGTAAAGGGGTGACTGATTGTTATCTCGCCGGCCGTAGCCCCTTCTTCCTGTCGAACAATTTCTTTGGTGAACGGATTGATCAGAGGAAGCAGGAAGCTGCCGTCGGCCTCTATCGGTATGACGAGTTCTGATCCGATGGATAGGGTTTTATCGTTTGGGCTCGTCAGATCCGCTTGGATTTCATCCAGGGGAACTCCCGCGTGTTGAGCAATGGCAAGCACTAGAAAGGACGGGAGAAGCCCCTTTTCGCTTTTTGCTACAAGGGGGATTCTTAGGTAGGCGTCGCCCTCAGGCGTTGCCGGGGTGTCGGTGATCTCCGTGAACCCCACTACGGCATTCGCTAGAATTTGAGGTTCCAAGGAGGCGTCAAGACGATTCACCATAGGCACGTCTTTGAGATCACCTGTTGAGGCGATAGTGGGAAGAGGGGCGTTGACGAAAGCCGGTTGCTGTTCGTCGCCCGAATAGCGGAGCCGTGTCCCTGCCGTCATTTTTGGCAGTCGCATGGCCACTTCTCGCAGAGGCGTGATGTCGGTTTGATTAAATACGTCAGCCTCGGAAAAAACCGGGCTTGGGACAAAACCGACGGCAGCTGGCTGTAGATGCGAGAGAAACTGCAGAATCGTCGCATAGTCTAGGCGCGTCAGCTCAGTTGGCTGATTGGCGGGCTGATCGCCTTGTAAGGCCAGTGGCTCGTAATCCTCATTTATACGGATCGTCGTGACGGCCGATGCGTGGACATCGGCGCCGGTCGCAGCCAGCGAGAATCCGAGCCAAAATTCGTTTAGAGCGTGAAACGCAGCCGGTTTTTGGTAGCGGATGGCCATCTCGCCAAGAACGAGACTCGTGATGGATAGGATCAGAAAGAGGATCGCACGGGAACGCATAATAGTGGTTCAGCTAGTTTTTCGGATCTGTTGAGGATTCCTAGGGGAAGGAGGGCAAGCTCCGTTTTTATTAGGCTTTGGCCTCAGAGTCCTGGCTAACTAGGAATACATGGACCAGCTTCCCATGAGGGTCAAGAGACACGAAGTTGGTGGAATCGC
>JAHDIL010000030.1 GCA_020630835.1 Verrucomicrobiota bacterium | reverse complement strand
CCACTGATCTACTGGGACTTCGAAGATGAACAATACCGCAACCGCATGGGAAGCGACTATAGCGCAGTCCGTGTCGGTGACGTCCACCCCAGAGACGGCGCAATGAGCTTTGAAGGCGAAGGCTATCTCAAATCTTCGGAACTCCTTTCTAACATCAATCAAGAATATTCGATGTCACTCTGGGTAAAGCCCTCAAGAATTCACTATGCGACAGTTGCTGCCATCTGCACCGATGAGAATTTGGAACGTCCGATCCACCTAAGTGTCATCGAGCTCATGCACAAAAGCCACTTGATCCACAAGGCAAACGCGGTGCGCTTTCTTGACCGATGGGATGACGGCGAGTGCAATGCCTTTTCCCACCAGCCCTACCTCCCCTCTAAGTGGCTTCACCTAGCAACAGTTAAACGAAGTGGGAGTATAGAGCTTTACCTCAACGGCCGACTCGCACAAAAGGTCGAAAAGATCGCCGCTCAAACCACAGGATCCTGGCAGCTCGTATTGGGACGCATCGACCACCTTAGGGACATGCGTCAGTTTGAAGGCCTCCTCGACGAATTCGCACTGTATACACGAGCTCTCAGCAGCGCCGAGATCTTAGAGCAGTTTGAAACCATGGCAAACACGAACCCCGGCCAATGCGCTCCTTACTCTCACGCACCGTAGCCCCCTACCCCTCACGCACCGTAGCCCCCTACCCCTAACCCGACTTTCTAAAATAGGTAGAACTCTCGCCTCACCATATTGTCCAATGAAAACCCTCTATTCGATTCTCTTTTCCCTCCTTTTTCTTGCCCATGACAGCAGTCCCGCAGAGGAAAAGCTCCGCTTTAATCGCGATATCCGTTCCATTCTGAGCGACAACTGCTACCACTGCCATGGCCCAGATGAAGAAACGCTTGAGGCTGATCTTCGACTCGACTCCTTTGCCGAAGCCACCCGCGATCTCGGTGGATACGCAGGCATCGTCCCGGGCAAACCTGATGAAAGCGAAATCATTTTCCGCATGGAAGATCACGACGACATCATGCCCCCATCCAAGAGTAAAAAGGTCGTCAGCCCTGAAGACATTGCCACTCTTCGCAAATGGATCGAACAAGGCGCGGAATACGAACCACACTGGGCCTTTCTTCCCATTGAAAAGAACG
Organism: Verrucomicrobiota bacterium; assembly: GCA_020630835.1. Taxonomy (GTDB): domain Bacteria; phylum Verrucomicrobiota; class Verrucomicrobiia; order Verrucomicrobiales; family DEV007; genus Arctic95D-9. The sequence continues at coordinate 9,479 of JAHDIL010000030.1, read as the reverse complement.
AAGCCCCACAAACCAAGCAATCCGATTGGCCAAAAAATCCCATTGACTCCTTCATCCTAGCGAAACTGGAGCAAGAGGGCATTACCCCTTCCCCCGAAGCAGAGCGTAGCGTTCTGATCAGACGCCTCTATGTCGATCTTCTCGGCCTACTCCCTACGCCAGAGGAGGTGGAAGCCTTTCTCAAAGATTCCACGCCTACCGCCTACGAAAAACTGGTCGACCGACTCCTTGCCAATCCTCACTATGGCGAGCGTTGGGGGCGGCACTGGTTAGATCAGGCGCGCTATGCCGATTCTAACGGTTACTCTGTCGACAGCGAGCGCCAGATGTGGCCCTACCGCGACTGGGTAATCGACGCCCACAACCAGGACATGCCTTTCGATCAGTTCACCATCGAACAAATTGCAGGAGATCTGTTAGAGAATCCAAGCAAGAACCAACTCATTGCCACAGCCTTCCACCGCAACACCCTGATCAATCAGGAAGGAGGCACGGATGCCGAGCAATTCCGAGTCGAAGCCGCCATGGATCGCATCAATACCACCGGTGCCGTCTGGCTCGGACTGACCCTTGGCTGCGCCCAATGCCACACCCATAAGTTCGATCCTATCCAACATCGAGAGTATTTCGAAATGTATGCCTTCTTCAATCAAGGCACGGATAAAAACAACAAAGGGAAAACGATCAATGTAATCGAAGGGGAAGTCTTCAAAAACCGCCACCCGTCCCTGACATCCAACTCATCTCCCGCTCAGGACGAACGCGATCTTGCCAAGCCGGCAAAGGCGGAAATTATGATCATGGAAGATCTTAAAACTCCACGCGACACATTTCTCCTCACTCGTGGCGACTTCACTCGCCCTAACAAGGAGCTCGGCCCCCTCTACCCTGGCGGACTGGCCAGCGTTGCCCCCCCTCTTCCTGCTAAAGAAGGACGCAACCGTCTCGACCTCGCCAAGTGGCTGATTCATCCTGAGAACCCTCTCACCCCCCGCGTCACCATGAACCGGATCTGGATGCGCTATTTTGGAAGAGGTCTCGTCGAGACCGAGGAAGACTTCGGGATCCAAGGGACCCTGCCCTCTCATCCCCAACTTCTCGATTGGCTCGCCGCGGAGTTTATCGCGCAAAAGTGGTCCATGAAAGCCATGCATCGCCTGATCGTCACTAGCGCAAGCTATCGTCAAAGTTCTCACCACCGATCCGACCTCAAGGATCGCGATGCCCGCAACCACATGCTCGCCAGACAAAACCGAATCCGTTTCGATGCCGAGATCGTTCGCGACGCAGCTCTCAGCGCCAGTGGCCTTCTGAGCGAGACCATCGGGGGGCCCAGCGTTCATCCACCTCAGCCAGATGGCGTCTACGCCTTCACTCAGGCGGGTAAGAAGTGGGCCACAGAAAGCGGAGCCAATCGCTACCGCAGGGCTATTTACACCAAGTTCTTTCGCAGTGCACCCTACCCACTCTTTACCACGTTCGACGCTCCGGACTTCTCCAGCGTCTGCACCAAGCGAGCCAAGTCGAACACGCCCCTGCAGGCCCTCAACTTAGCAAACGACCCGGTATTCGTTGAATTTGCCCGTTCGCTGGCGCTCCGCTTGAGTAACGAGGCTCCCAGCCTTAGCGCGAGAATCGATTGCGGCTTCCAGCTCTGCTACAGCCGCCCTCCCTCAGAGCGAGAACGGGATACTCTCACTCAATTCGTGAGCCAAACCCTCAGCCACTACGAATCTCAGCCGGACGCCGCCAAAGCCCTCAGCTCGCCCGAACTGACAAAGGCCGTGGGTGCGCCTGCTCAAGCGGCAACTCTCGTGAACCTCGCGAGGGCTCTCCTAAACACTGACAACTTCATCACCCGCGAATAGAACCCAACCCACAGAAACCCTATCCTCCAGCAATTTAACCTTTCGCTCCCATACAACTTATGAACCTCCTTAAAGATACCACGCGCCGCCACCTCTTCCAACAATGCGGAGTCGGTCTTGGCTCCATCGCCTTGAACAAAATACTCCAGCAAGACGCCTACGCCGGATTCACTCCGAAGATCGATCCTGCCAATCCGATGGATCTGCGTCTCCCACCACAGGCAGCAAAGGCGAAGAATGTTATCTTTCTCTTCATGGCGGGAGCTCCCAGCCAGCTAGATCTCTTTTCAGACAAGCCTAAACTTCGGGAGTTCCATGGAAAGACACCACCCAAAAGTTTAATGGAGGGCAAGCGCTTTGCTTTTCTTAAGGGCAACGAAACCTTACTCGGATCCGAACGCAAGTTTGGACGCTACGGCCAGTGTGGTATGACCATCAGTGAGCTCTTCCCTCACCACCAAAAGATCGTCGATGAAGTCACCTGGTTGCAGGGAATGACAACCGATGTGTTTAACCACGGTCCGGCCAAACTTTTCATGAATACCGGTTTCCCCGCACCCGGACGACCCAGTCTAGGCTCATGGGCGACCTATGGCCTCGGCAGCGCCTCGCGAGACCTCCCTGGTTTCGTTGTCTTGCAGAGTGGGCCGCGCGGGCCTCGCGCAGGCTCCACACTCTGGAATAGTGGATTTCTCCCCACCTCCTTCCAAGGGGTTCCTTTCCGAGGCAAAGGCGATCCTATCCTCTATCTAAGAAGCCCCAAAGGTATCAAACGCGAACAAGAGCGTAACTTCTACAACACAGTCAGTGAACTCAACCAAGCCAGGCTTGACGAGACAGCAGATCCCGAAATCATGACACGGATCAATTCTTACGAAATGGCCTACCGCATGCAGAGCAGTGCCCCTGAGCTAATGGATCTTTCGCAAGAATCCGCGAGGACCTTTGAAAACTATGGCTGTAAACCGGGCGAACCTTCCTTTGCCAACAACTGCATTCTAGCGCGCCGCCTCGTCGAACGCGGCACTCGCTTTGTGCAACTCTATCACACCAACTGGGACAGCCACGGCGGTCCAGGAGAGAACCTCAACAGTGACTTTGAGAAAGTCTGCCGTGACGTCGACCAAGCGAGCGCAGCCCTTATTCTCGACCTCAAAGAGCGAGGTCTGCTCGACGACACACTAGTTATCTGGGGAGGTGAATTCGGACGCACCCCAATGGGAGAAGTCCGCAAGACGGTAGGCCGTGACCACCACATCGACGCCTTCACCATGTGGATGGCGGGCGGCGGCATCAAGAAAGGTTACATCCACGGCTCGACAGACGAACTCGGTTTTGGCGTCACTGAAGGCAAGGTTCACGTTCACGATCTGCACGCCACCATCCTCCACCTCCTAGGTTTTGACCATGAGAAACTCACCTACCGCTTCCAAGGCCGAGACTTCCGTCTGACCGATGTCCATGGACATGTGGTAAAAGATATTCTGGCGTGAACAGCTGCGAGTTGGAACACACAAAAAAATCCCTCAACAGCATCATTTAACCAGCAAACGTATTGTTGCCCCGCCTAGGGGAGAAGCCTGCCCCTGCTTGCTTTGCTGCGGGAGTAGAACCAGACATCGAGGTCTCGATGTCTTCACTAAACCTAAATCCACACAAAACACCTAACAGAGCCTAAAATTAAAAGTGCGAAAAATACTGGAAACTACCTCAAAACGATATTCTTGTCGGTTTCCTCGTCATCCTCAGCGACACCTTCCATGGTTAACTCCACCGGCAGGAGGTGTATTTGCGTGTGGGGGGCGCGCGAAAAATAATTCTCCCTCGCCTTTACGCGGCGCGGCCTGTCAAAGAGCAGGGCTTGGAAGCAGTGGGTTCAAAGTTGGCAACAGGATAAAACAGCTAAGGGAGAACGAGGTAAGCTTTCGATGGGTGTCGGAAGAAGTTTTTCACATGGCCTGAGCGATCGAGGATCGCGGCAGCGCAATCGGCCACTGAGCAGTTTCCCAACGTCAAACGGATCACCTTGGGCGGTTGTCCGACGACGGTGCTGCGCTCGTAAAAGTCCTTGTCCGGTGAATCCGTGGGTTTTGGTGTATTCCCAGATATCGATATCGCTGTCGTCAGCCTTTCCGAGATTGTCGACATGATCGATTCCCCCTAACTCGTCTCCGAGTCTTCCGATCAGTTTCGGAGACAGATTATGGTCGAGCAGCAACATCAAAAAAGCGGCGGCAAGGGTAAGGTGATCTTCACGATGCGCGGCGAAGTCGAGTGCGGCCGTGATATCCTCGTTTTCGAGGTATGGGAAGTCCTCGAGGATTTCCTCGCGGCTCATGCCCCCGGCGAGGTATTCGAGGATGTCTTTCACCGTAATGGGTCGTTCGCACATTTTGCATGTCCCCAAGATTTGCATCCAAGATTTCCCAAGATTTTCAACTGATACCCTGCCTCCCGGTGGCACCCCCTACCGCATTCCCTCAAGGTCCTCGCCTAATTCGCTGACGAAAACGCTCATCTTGGCCAGCCAGACTCGGCCACTGGGCGTGAGCTCATAATACTGCCTGATCGGCCCGGTAGGAAATTTCCGCTTGGTGCTCTTCATTAAGCCCTCCTTCGCGGATCGAGCGAGAATTGGATACACCGCGCTCTCAGTTATGTGCATCGAGCTGAGAGACCGGATCGACTGCAGAATCTCATAGCCATAGCTTTCCCCATCCCGAAGCGCAGAGAAAATAAAATACTCGAGCAACCCCTTCCGGACCTGCCCTTTCCAAGTCTCTAACTCTGGATCGATTTCGCTCACTCTACTCTTTGGTGTCGGGACTTCGATGTTTCAACAATTTTACCATTTACAATCAGACTATTATACAATACAGAGTAGTCGAACATGAGAACAGAATCTAACGTATTCAGGGACTATTTAGACGCCGTAGCAGAGGAGCTACATCGCTCACAATACCACAGTGACACCGCTGCCTCAATCCTTGCGGATCTGGAGTCGCAGATCGAAGAGAGGCTGCACGGCCGAACCCTTACCCCCGAGCTGGAAGATGAAATCCTCAGTGAGCTCTCCCCTCCTGATTCTTACCGAACCAGGCAACCTTCTCCCGAGCCGCAAATCATCCCTAAGGAGGCACCTAAGCCCGCCCTGCCGAGGAATGTGCTCCTCTTCGCCACTGGTGGACTCGTGCTTGCCTGCATAGTGGTGGCTTCCATCCTGATCAATCTACAACGCAACCTCGCAAGCTCATCCGCAGCTGTCGATGAAGCAGAGGCCCAGGTCGAAAACATGCTTCAGCGTCGCTACGATCTCATTCCCAATCTCGTCGCTACCGTGAAAGCCAACGCTCAGTATGAAAGCGAAACTCTCGCCAAGCTGACCGAACTCCGGATGAAATGGGCAGAAGCGAAGGACTCAGGGGAAAAAACGGAAGTCAACCAGCAGTTCTCACCCCTGCTCATGAAGGTGATGGAGCGTGGACACACGCTCCCAGAGCTGCGAGCCAACCAGGCATTTCGTGATCTCATGATCTCCATCGAAGGGTCAGAGAATCGCCTCTCCATCGAACGCCGCCGCTACAACATCGTTCTCAGCCAATATAACGCCTCCCTGAGAAAGTTTCCGGATTCACTGTTGGCCAGCTCCATGGGACTCACCCCCCGCAAGGAATATTTTCAGGCCAGTAGCGATGCCAAAGTTGCACCACGAGTGGAGTTTTAAAAACGCCCTATGACTGCCCTCAGAACCCTGACCTTCGCCTGCCTGCTTCTGCTCATCGGATGCGGCCAAGAGGCCCAGGAAGACGCTTTTCTGTTCGAACCAGTTTCGCCCTCTTACCACAATGTGTCCTCGCTCGACGGCATCGACCTCACCCTGCCCATGGAGCTTCAGCGCATGGAGGAGGTCACCAATATCGACTTCCGAGTGCTGCTCCTCGACAACATATCAGAAACTATTTCAGCTGAAGACTACGCAGCCGAAACGATGACGCTCAACGAGATCGGCCAAGCGAACAATGGACGCGGCGTCCTGATTCTTTTCATTGAAGACCAGGGCGTGCTGAAGATCGAGGTGTCCTACGAACTCGAAGGCTTGTTCCCCGATCTTTACGTCGGCAGCCTGGAAGAACAGGCAAAGACCTACTTCGCAGGCGACTTCTTCGGCGACTTCCTTACCGGAATCCTCTTCGCCATGTCCAAGAGACAGATCTCCGACCCGGTCGAATCCATCGTTTCCATCCCCGAGCGCAACAATGCCTCCGGCGAAAACTGGATTGGAGGCCGATTCCTCTCCGGAGGAGCCGGCATCAAAGCGGACAGCTTCTTCCGCGGCAAACTCAAGAAGAACCGAGGCGTCGTTTACCTATCGCCAGAAAGTCGGAGCCTCTATGAGCCAGACGCCGATCCGGAGGTCACCGTCAACAAGTTCCTCACCTCACTGCAAAGCGGGATCAACGACCCCTTTCTCCCTCTACTAACCGAAGGTAGCCAATATATGCGGCTCGAATATCCCAAGTCAGCCTCCTTTCTCAGACGCTATCATCAGAATTCCGATTCCGGCTACACCCTGCGCGAACAAGGAGATCTCGCCGCTGCCGTTTTCAATAACAAAGGCTCAATGCCGGTCCTGCTGAGGAAGAATCATGAAGGAAAGTGGCTCGTCGATGTCACGAAATCCTGGGCATTCTCACAGATGAACCGCGATCTTACCCTGTGCTACCCCGCCTTCTACGATCATCCCTGGATGTTTGCCCTGACCGACTTTACCCCAAAGGCAACAATCCCTCCTACGCCGCAACCTCTCCCTTACCCCCTTGACCTGAAAGCCCATATCGAAACGATTGAGGCACAAATCGAGGCAGAGCCACACGTCGCTGCGCACTACTTCCGGCTCGCTGATGTCTTCTACTTTGAATGCTACTGGATTCGCGATGCCATCAATCTCGTAGAAAAGGGACTGGAAATCGATCCTATCGGCGACGGCTACACCGAGCGGCTGATCGCCATGAAGTATCGCTTCCCCGACTTGAGCCGACTAGACAAGATTCTCGCTCGCGCCCTCGAAGTTGATCCCGGCAACAAGAGCCTCGCATCCTCCTACAAGTATCTTATCAAGAACCAAAGCGGATCAGAAAAGAGAAAAACTTATCCGCCAGATTGAAGCCATCGAGGAAGAGCAGCTTCTACCGAAAGGCCCCTTCGCGCTCTGCTCTCCATCTGGTCGCTACAAGAAAGAGTATTTCCATCTCCCGAAGAACGCAAAGCACCTGGAGTTTGAGCTGACGGCCTTTGCCACGCATTGGCACGACAAATACTGGCCCTATTCCTTCTTTTCTCTGATTGACTCCGATGACAAACAGCGTGCCGGCATCTGTTTTCGCCAACAGCAACAAGGTGGCCCTCTAAACTTATTCGTTAGGATTCATGGCGACTATCCTTCCCAAACGGCCCTATCTAGTGATCTGCAGACGCCCCAACGGATCCGCTACAGCTGGAACGCCCAGAATGAACTGACCATTTCAATTAATGGCCAAGTGATTATGAGCGGGATCCAGTTGAACTTCACTCCAACGATGGCGCGTGCGTTCGCGAATTCCTCGCAGGTGATTTATGACGTAGCGGAGGAGTGAGTGATAGACTCAACAGCTCCTTTACCATTGACGCGCATGGATATAGTTTGCCAGTCCCCTCGCGAAGCTTTTGAGATTAAAAAGTCTGGTGATGAATATCTTTCTGCTTTGTTTGCCAAGGGTTCAAAAGATATTTTTGAATTAACTATATTTTCGGAAGATAAATTGATCAGCCAAAAGAAAGAGTTAGAAATAGCAAAAAACTTCATATCTAGATTTAAAATTAAACCTGAACTAGTTTGGGAAGAATTTGACAAACCAAGCCAGTTTGTCCTTGAAAAAGGGAAACGCTATAAGCTGTCAGGTATGTCATTTGGAAAGATGACGTATGTTTTCCAAATGGAGGAAAGCCCTCCAGTAAGATGGAGGGTTTATTGTGGTTTTGACTCTGAATCAAAAAAAATAAAATCGGTTTATAAATGAGTAGCAATGAAGGAATAGGAGGCTGGTTATGTGCGTTCGTTATTTTAGGGGGTGTTTTACTTTATGTGGTTCCTAGGATTAGAATATTAATCTTATCAAGAAAATGGCCTTCTGCTAAATGTCATATTCAAGAGGTTGATGTTATCGAGGGATGTTAGATATGTTTAGGCCATTTCTTAGTGGTTTGGTCTTGTATAACTCGATGGAGTATGTGATTAAAAATCCTTGGGGGGGAATTGAAGGGTTTGGCTCGAAAGAGCAAGCTTGGAAGTTTTTAAATGGTGTTAAACAAGGGGATGTGATCATTGTGAAATTTAACCCTCAAAAGCCTTCACAAGCTATTTGGAAAAAAAATAATCTTGTGTAAATCTTGGGGACATACAAAATATAATCCAACTTCCCAACACTCGAAAACTTTTGGCAAGTCCATAGATTTCATTTTGCATGTCTCCAAGATTTTCCCAAGATTTATGGGACCACTTCAAAATTCTAGTTACCCTTTAACGGACCTTAGAATAATTCGGCCAAGAAACACGACCAAACAACACAAAGAAAACGTTGCAATAATAACCCACACACTTTTGTTCAGCGACTTAACAAGTGCACGTTCGGAGACCGTTTCATCTCTATCATGCTCCCCTCGCCTCGCTTCGAGAGACTTCGCCGGACGTCCAATTGAGTCACCAAGAGTTGTTAATGAAGGCTTTTCTGTCAACGCAGCTTTCGGTTTGTGTATTGTATGCAAGCTTAAACCCTCTAGATTATCAGCATTGGATGCCGAAGGTAAAAGCTTTCCAGCTTGAGGTGAAACCTGATAGTGGGCGTTTCGCAAGTCTCCAAGTTGGATGGAGTTAAATCCACGCTCAAGCTTCATTCGGATCTCGTCTCTTAAAATTTCAAATAAAAAATCAATTCCTTCAAGATCATGGGTTATTTCACACTCATGAAAAATATTCAATACAGAATTAGCACGATCTAAAGATCTCACACGCTCTGGGCCAGTATCCAATGGAGACGCCCACGGAAAACTCTGATCCTCCAGCATTTGAAGCGCACGATTTCTTTTTTGCAAATTTGATTGGTTCTGAATATTTCCCAGTTCTCCCCAATTGGGAGATTGAGGTTTCCCTCGCTGATTCAGCTCCCTATAAACTGATGGTTCTGCAAACATTCTTGGCCAGCATATCATTGAAATAATAGCTAAGAACAGTGTTAATAAAAACCTCATATGACTTAATAGTTACTACCGCTGGACACGCTGCGGCGAAATGAAAGAACCATTGTTAACCCACCGTAACAACGCACCGTCAAAACGAGAATTCAAATCGAAGCTCCAATCTATATTCTCTGACACTTTAACCTATTTACCATTGATTTCTAGCCGTGCGAACTCCTCAAAATTCACAAGCACTCCGACCTTGTTATCAATCTTTTCAAAGGATTTATGGACCCTGAAAAGCAGGGCACCAGCCGATCTATTTGCCCGACGCCATGCACCAAACTGCCAGCCTCACAGCTGGATCAAAACACGGCAGCGCTATCGATTATGGCTCTA
>JAHDIL010000029.1:4686-10630 GCA_020630835.1 Verrucomicrobiota bacterium | reverse complement strand
CAACTTATTAATGTCGTTATCCTTTTCGGATCGCTGACTCACAATCGTGCTAATCTCAGCCTGAAGCTCGCGGATAAAATCCCCACGTTTTGTAATCTTCACCTTTAGCTCGTCGGCGGCAGCTAGGCTCTGATCCCGTAAGACTTCTACTCTTTTAAGCTCTGTCTGCTTGCGATCGAAATCGACGCGCGCGGCGTCTAGCTCAGCCTGCGTCTCACGCAAGGTCTGCTGATTCTCACGAAGCTCTGCCTCGAGCTGTCGCGCTTGCCCCACGCTTTCACGCAAGCTCTCGACCTCAAGATTTTTAGATTCAGACGCGAGCCTCACCGTCGCCAACTCGGCTTTAATCAGGTCATTCTCCTCGACTTTCGTAATGCGTTCGGCCTCAAGCTCAAGCAAGCGACTCTCAGCAGCTCCGAGGGCCACACCTGTCTCGGCGTGCTCAGTCTCCACCTTGTCCAGAGTAGCACGCAAGGCTTCAGTCTCAGCTTGCAATTCAGTTAATTCTTTCTCAGAGCGCTGGAGACGAGCCTCCGTTTCTTTCGCCTGGTCTGAGTTAGTTTTCACCGCCACCTCCAGATCAGCTACCGTTCTCTCAGCATTCTTTTTCTCTTCCCGAGTTTTCTCCAACTCTGAGCTCAGCTTGGCGATCTCTTTATCAACGGCACCGCGCTCCTCTTCGGAGCTTCGATAAGCGTCCTCCAGCTCGGCAATCTTCTTGGCGCGATTGCTAGCAGATGCCTCCAGCTCGGCGAGACGGCGAGCCCCTTTTTCTATTTCGCCCAGCGCATTCTCGCGCTCTCGGCTTAGCTCGGCGAGCTCCGTCTCGAAGCCCCTGATTTTTTCGTCAGAAACGGCCAGTTTTTCAGTGAGTTCACCAATCTTTTCCTCTGCCTCGGTGAGAGCTTTCTGGGCCTCAGCCACGCGACCGTCAGCTGCGTCAAATTGCTCACGTTTCCCTAACAATTCTGACTCCAACTCATCCGCTCGCTGACGGCTGCTCCGTGCTGCGTTTTCGTGCTCCGCTAAATTCATGCGCGCCTCGTTAGCCTGCTGGTAACGGTCAACTAGCGCCTGCTCTAGATCCTTGACTCTCGAGGAGAGGTTTTCAGCATGATCGGTTTTGGATTCGATGCGATCCTTCAGTGATTTCGATTCATCGAGCACCGACTCGACGATACCGTCTTTATCCTCTAATGTGGATCTGAGAGTCCTAATCTCTTCTGCCTTCGCACGGACCTCTTTACTGAGGAGATCGATCTCATCGTTGCGATACTCAAAACGGCCTCCAGCTCCTCAACCAACCCGGATTTTTCGTTAAACTCCTTTGTCTTAACAGTGAGTGCAAGCGATGCCTGATCTAGGCGCACGTTGGCTTTAGAAAGATCCGAACTGACTTCCGACTTCTGCTTCTCAACCTCAGCTAATTGATCAAGCTTCTCGTTTAGCTCATCGTTCTCTTTAAGCCGTGCCATGTAGGCGGTGCGCACATCGTAGAGTTCGTGCGAGACATCATCGACACTGGCAGACAAGCGGTCTCGGCGATGCTCCACCTTTTTCGTTTCCTCCCGAAGGGCGGCATGAGAGGCCTCAAGAGTAGAAAGTTCCCCCGTAAGTTTGGCTATTTTCTCCACCCCGGACTCCAACTCAACCTTTCTCTCGTCTAGCTTCGACGAAAGCTCAGCCACTTCTTTCTCCAGCGATTTAATCTGCTGAACGTCCTCAGAAGCACGGCTTGTCGCATGATCCACTACCGTTTTCAGTTCCTTGTCAAAGTCCGCCTCCTTCTTCGTAATTGCCTCTCTGCCAGCTTTCTCCGCCGCTTTGACCTCATCCGATAAAGATGATTTTTCGGCGCTCAGCTTGTCGACCTTTTCCTCCAAGCCTGTAATTTTCTCCTTTAACGTCGCGGCCTGTGTCTCCTGTGTTTCCGTCTGCTTCTTTGCTCTACCAAGACTGCGAGAACGTATGCTCAGCAGCGTCTCCAACTGGCCCACCTGGGATTGAGCACGTTGGGTATCGAGCCGCAGCGTGTCCACCTCTTGACGAAAAAGATCCAACTCTTTGCGGACGCCTTCGATCTCGCCACCACCGGACTTCGACTCACTCCCACCTGCGTCAACAAGACGTTTCTCAAGGTTTTCAACAACATCAGACTGCTTAAGATAGTTCTCCCGCACATCATGCAGCTCGTCGTGAGCATCGACGAGATCCTGCTCCAAATCCCGGATGCGCAATCGCAGCTCAGTATCCTCTCCAGCCTGTTGTTCGGTTGCCTCCGTTTCTGAAGCCTCAGAGCGCTCTTTGATTTGAGCGCGAAGCTCCTCAATATCCGAAACTTTCACCTGCAGTTCATCCTGCAGCTCTGAAATACGCTTTTTAAGTTCACCCTCTGCGACTGTATCCCCTAGGTTGATACGATCACCGCTTTTGGCTGCTGCCTCTAGCTCGGCTATCCGTGCCTCTTTATTCTGCACCTGCTCCTCCCATGCCTTACGATCGGCTTCCCAGCGGGTCTTTAACTTCAAAAACAGCTCTTTCTGGGTTCCCACCAGAGATTCCCACTGCTGGGACAGGTTGTTATTCTCGCGAATAGCAAACAGGAGACGGTCACGATTTCTACGGATCATCGCCCGCCCGACAAGAACGCTAATAATCATGCAAGCCAAAGCGCCGAGACCTATAGGCAGTAGCAGCTCCAGCAGGAGTCCAATATTGTGCAATTTCATAAGGGTAAAATTCTACTTTTTGGTATCGGCAACCTCTTTCGAGTCACCGTGATTCGTTTCGGACGGTTCGTCCCCTTCTCCACCTTTCGCCTCAGAGGCAGCGGTTTCCTCGACCACTAGCTCGAGGCTATCCTTCAAGTCATAAAGATCGCTGGCATGCTCCTCAAAAGTGGCGAGAGCTTCTCGATTCCCCTCCTCGATCTCCTGAACATCAGAGATGAGAGATCGATCAAAAAGGCGCGATAAAATCAAGCACGTAAGCACGATCAGCAGTGCGAGAAGAATGAGTGCTATCCCGAGCTCCAAAGGGTGATATTGCAACAATTTGTCCATACTATTTAATCATCCTGTCAGTCTTGTTCCTCGGCTTCTCCCGGCAACTCAGAGGCTAATTTCACTTCGACTCGCCTCGCCTTCCACTTGTCCTTAGAGGAATAAGAGCCCAATTCTCCGAGACTTTTCAGCACTAGCCTATCCTCTCGGACACCATTGCTAACAAGGAGATCTTGGACATTCCCAGCCCGGTTGAGCGCCAGCTTCCGGTTGTAAGAAGCATTCCCCGTCGAATCAGAAAAACCCGCGACTAAAAACCGGAAATTGTCCGGCTGACCAGCAAGTAAGTCGGAGAGTTTTTCTAGTGTATCGATATTTTCGTCCGTCACTTCCTCGCTATTCACCTTAAAGTAGATGGGAAGAGATTTGAGAGTCCTTACCAGAGCAGCCTTCGCTGCCGCGATTTCCTCAGGACTGGGCCTATTCGCCTCTTCACTAGTCTGAAGCTTCCCCTCCATACTCACTCCAGGTGGGAGGATCTCCAAAGCAGCATGCTGGATTAATCTGCGGTCAGCGTTCTCCAGCAAGACTCCATCTAACCGAACCTTCTGATCGGAGATAGATAGAACACCAGATTCCACCCCAGACAGGAAAGGGAGGACAGCCTTCTCCACATTGCGACTCCAATAGGACTCGACTAGATCAGGTTGAACAGAGAGCTCATTCTTAACCAAAGGCTCTGGTAAAACCGATGCAATCTCTGTCTCGAGAGATTTGAATAACGATCCGTCACGAACATCACCCGAAAGTTTAACAAACCCGTCCTCCAGACTAAGCTCAAACGTTTCGCTCCCCGCCAGAGCTGTTGTTTGTTTGATGATCTCATCAGAAAACTCTCCTGCCCAACTTGTTTGCTTGAGCTTCTCTGCATGAGCCCAAATCCCCTCCTCCGCTTGCGCAGTCAGAACCTCTCCACCAATATGGAGAAGCTCGGGCGTGAATCGTAGCGCAAACTCACCGCGGTTTGTCATCGCGAGTTTCTCAATTATATCTGCAACAATTTCTGCCTGCTCCGAATCAGCTGCCCCTCCGGCGCTATAAGAGATCAGGTTCAGCGGTTCGCTGTCATCCGTCGCGACAGAGGCTTCCAATATCCGCTGAACGGCAGGCGAATCAGCCGGCGCTCTTCCGCGCACGACCCGAACCCCATCGATGCGGGTAGAGACTTCCACCCAGAAGGCCTCTGCCTGAGTATCAGGCTGAGTCTCGAGCAAAGTCAGCTTGTTTTCGATCTCATATTCATCGAACTCAGAGAAGAGCTGCTCTAGCAGGACCACCTGCCCCTCATTTTGGACATTTCCCACTATCGTTAGCTCACGCCCTCTCAACGTAACGGTTACCCCCTGCGCCACCTCACTCACGGTAGCCAGTAGACTAGTTACCCCCAAGAGATGCATCAGAGGTTTTACAGAGGGCTCGCTGGTAGTGGCTAGTTCGACAGAATCGACCGAAGCCGACTCCTCCAACCGCCGCGCCATAAGAGCTAACCCATCGGCGTCAGACTCGGCAACCTGCCCAGTGATCGTCACTTCACCTTGAGGTCCATAGGCAAACGATAAATCAGGGTCGACACTAGGGAGAATGCCTATACTGAGAGAGGCATTATCAGAATCAAAGTCGACTTCCGGCAGCTCACGGCGAAGAGCCTCCTGCAACTGCTCGCTCTCACCGTGTGAGTTGACCTGCGCTGTGATTCGCGGAGCCAAGCTCCGGAAGCCCACCTCAGGATCCGTAACCCCCCGCTCTCGCAGCAGCTGCTCCGCACGCCTCTCCAAAGAACTGTCGACCAAGGTGCCAAAGACAACCCAAGCGGTGATTGCGAGGCTCGCAAACACAGCAAGTGTCAGAAAAATGGCTTTAACAATTCCCATAGCTTGGCAGTTAAGCAGCCAAAATAGTAAAGATTTGTAAATTTTACAAACTACAATTCCCTAATACAGGTAATTTTTAAAACTTTTATTGCAAGTGTTTTATAATTTTCATAACGACCCTGAGTTCACCCAGGGGGTAGGCGCGCGTTTACTCGCGTCCCTCAGCTTTTCGGAGCGATGCCCGGAGCTGAAACCCCTGCAGTTGCTGCACATAGAGTTCCGCCTTCTCCCTCTCCCCCGTCCACACGATCGACTCCCCCGCATTGTGCACCTCCATCATTAGGATCGAGGCTTTGTCACTCGAGTAACCGAAGACCCGCTGAAGGACTTTCGTGACATAAGTCATGAGATTCACTGGATCATCATACACCATGACATGCCATGGTGTATCCTGTTGGATTTCAGGCTCTGCCTCCAGCACTTGCGTTTCCGATTCTTCGATAGTTGTGATGTCTGGCATAGCGGTGGCACGTGCGATTCTCAATGCCGTGCTGTTTCGGTTGGTCTATACGCCCTCGATTCGGAGCGCAAATTTTTCAGGAATGTCACGAAAGAGCTTCCGCAAAGAGGCATCTGCCGCGCTTAAGCAATAACTTACATGCTTCTCGCGATTTTTCTGCTTCGCAGGGATGCCGCAATGCAGCTCAAACTCCAAATAGCTCTGGAGCGACTGCACCACCGGCAGACAGTAAAGAGCTGCCTGCACCGCATGTGCGGAAGTCACCAGGCCCGGAGCTCGCCTCGTAGAAACAGCCTCGGCGTAATAACTCCATTCCCGACAACTGCGCATTTGAGCTTTCCCATCGAAGAAAAGAGCCCCAGCCTCACGGGCTCGCGCAAGCAAATTGCCTCGCAGCTGATCAGCTAGCGCGCAGTCCAAGCGCTCTAAATCACGGATGTGAAAACGCTGGGCGGCGAGAAAGATGCCAATGTAGCCAGGCCCGAGCACCGGCCCGAACCACTCCTCCAGCCAAAGCTGCCAGGCTTTTTCTGGATCTGCTAAACGGTGAA
>JAHDIL010000029.1:0-4667 GCA_020630835.1 Verrucomicrobiota bacterium | reverse complement strand
CAAACGTTGCCGGAGTATCCGCCTCACGAAACACCCCCAGCAGCGGTATAGAGAGAGCCAAGGCCCGGGAGTCCTCCTGCGAGCAGCCTACGAAAAAGGGTGACCGCTTCAGAAGAAACTGATCACCCTGCATCCTTCAACAATCTCGGGTTTACCGAGCTAACCCGCTAGATGAGGCCTGCTGACTTAAGAGTCTTGTAAGCACCATTCTTGTCGATGGTCTTAAGACCGCGAGCGCTCACCTTTACCTTTACGTAGCGGCCAAGCTCTGGGACCCAAACCCGCTTCTGACGGATGTTCGGCTTGAACTGACGCTTGACTGTCTTTGTAACGTGACGACCGATACCGCCCTGCTTCTTCGCCTTACCACTGCGGTGGATGCGACGACCTGAGGTGACTTTAGCTCCTGTGATTTTGCACTGTCTTGACATGGTATCGTAATGAAAGGTTGAGAGTCGCACCGTCACGGCGCGGGCGGCGAATTTCCACGATTTTTCCCCGAGGTCAAGAGAAAAGGGACCTGAACCAAGGGGCGATTTCTTGTGAGGCCTGCCATCGCTCCTCTCGACGAGACAAGGCTACCATTGATTTTACTCCGAATCTGCACAAAGTGGCGCAACTTTTCCCTCGCTATGCCAGACGCCGTTCTCTCCGCTACAGACCTCCACCTCTCGTTTGGCAAAGGGGCCCTACTCGATGGTGCCTCCTTATCTATCAACGAAGGTGAGCGCCTCGGCCTCGTCGGACGGAATGGCTGTGGGAAAAGTTCCTTTCTGCGGCTCTTGGCAGGAGAAGAAGAGCCCGACTCTGGCCTACTCTCTTTCCGACAAGGAACAAAAGTCGGATATCTTTCACAAGAATTTCACCTTGATGACAAAGCCTCAGTCTCTGAAAACATTCGCGCTGGGGCCACCGATATTGTCGAGGCACTCGAGCAATTCGACCGGGCAGATGCCCTCTCCGAGCGCCGCCAGGACGAGATTCAAACTTTCCTCGACCAGAAAGACGGCTGGAACCTAGACGCCCGAGTAGAATCACTGAGCAGGCAGCTGAAAACGCCATCTCTCGATACCATCGTCGGTCCACTCTCCGGTGGCGAAAAGCGACGGATCGGCATGGCAAAAGCGCTCATCGGACAGCCCGACCTACTCATTCTCGACGAACCGACCAACCATCTCGATACACAGGCCATAGAATGGTTAGAAACCTACCTGAGCACCTATCCGGGCGCCTGCCTCTTTGTAACCCACGATCGCTATTTTCTAGACCGACTCGCCACTCGGATTGCGGAACTAGACGGCGGCCAATTTTACTCCCACGAGGGGAACTACAGTGACTTCCTGATCAGCAAAGAAGCTCGCTACAGCGCCGCTCAAGCCGCCGAGGGGAAACGACAGCGTTTTCTGAAACGTGAGATCGAATGGGTGCGTGCCGGAGTGAAGGCCCGTGGCACCAAACAGCGCAACAGACTGGACAATTTCTACGCCGTAAAAGCTGAGAAAGCCCCCGAAGGCGAGATCGATATGGAGGTCATCATCCCCCCTGCCCCAGATCTCGGCAACGTCATCGTCGAGGCCGAAGGCGTATCCCAGTTCATCGGAGACCGCCCGCTCTTCTACGGACTCGACTTCACCTTCCGTCGGGGAGAGTGCCTCGGGGTCATAGGGCCAAACGGAGTCGGGAAAACAACACTCCTGCGGATCCTCCTCGGTGAACTCGCCCCTACCGATGGCTCCGTGCGCATAGGTCAAAAAACGATTTTTAACTACGCAGACCAAAGCCGTCTCACCCTCGATGAAACAAAGAGTATCTTCGAGGAAGTAGCCGAGGGAAAAGAAATGATGAAGTTCGGCTCTGAGACCATCTCCGTCCGCGGCTACCTAAAGCGCTTCCTCTTCTCCGACGATCGCGTCAACGAACAGATCGCCAACCTGTCTGGCGGCGAGCGTAATCGGGTGCTCCTCGCGAAGATCCTCAAGAAAGGGGGGAACTTCCTCGTTCTCGATGAGCCGACTAACGATCTCGACCTCCCCAGCCTGCGTGCTTTAGAGGAGGCTCTCATCCACTTCACAGGCACCAGCATCGTCGTCAGCCACGACCGCTATTTTCTGGATCGGGTCTGTGACCGACTCATCGTCTTCGATGGCACCCAAGAACTAAAGATCCACGACGGAAATTATTCCTACTACCAGGAAAAGAAGCACAGCAGCCCTGCCTCCAAGGCCGCGTTTACGGCCAACGACATAGCTGGGAAAAAGAAAACCTCCTCCTCGAAGAAAGCAGATGCACCCCCCAAACTCAAATGGTCAGAAGAACGGGAGCTCGAGACAATGGAGGAAACCCTCCTCGAACGAGAGAGCGAAGTCGAGGAACTGCAAACTAAAGTCAACGACCCTCAGTTTTTCGTCGATCACCCAGACGAGATCGACGCGACCCTCGCCCGGCTAAAAGCCAAGGAGACCGAAGTCCAAGAGCTCTATGAGCGTTGGGAGCTCCTCACTCAAACAAAGCAAGCCTGGGAGCAGTGGAAGAACGCCAACGGATAGCATCGCCCCGCCTCTCCCCGATTCGCTACCACGAGGCTGCCTGCATTTGAGGTGCTCGGCAACCGCAGCGCCCCCCCCCACTCTCGCTTTGTCCCTCTGGAAAAAGCTTCCCAAAACCAGGCGCACGCGCTATCGTCCCCCGAAGTGGAAAAGCCGTTTACACCAATCTCTGAAAGCCGCCTCAGCACATCGAGGAGAGCGATTCTTTTCTGCCTAGGCCTCACCTTTTTCCTGATGCCCCAGGGCGAGGCGGCTATCCAAGATTTTACCAACTTTAGCAGACACAGCCCCAGCTCGGGCTTGATCCAATCAACTCACTGCGCAGACCTAAAACAGGGGGCTTCGAAGTTGCGCCACCCATTACTACGATTAGCCGACGCTAGTCGCCCTCGAGCAACGCCGAAAACTACCCTTGGTAGTCCCCTAATTCCTCAAACCTACAGCTACGAGGCGAGTCTTTCCTCCGCCAGTAGGGGCAGCTTACCGCAGCCTGCTGGCAATTCCCCCCCGTTCCGTAGCAAGGGTTCGGCGCACTTTATAAGCCCATTTGTAATTTCTCTGGGCAGCGAAAACTTCGCCCATGAAGGAGAGCCAATACAAACCGGATCAAGGGCCCATTTGGCACCGGAAGGCATCACTTTGTGTCGAACAAACTACGTTTACGACGACACCCCAGAGCGCCGGGCAGCGGACGGCTATAACGCTACTTTTCGCCAGAGAGGATTATTCTCCTCGACACCTCTGAGCGCTTTGTCGGAGGACGCTGAATTTGGCGCCACAGTAGAGGAAGATTATGCATTTCGGTATTATAGCCCTGATTCAGGTAGGTGGCCATCCAGAGATCCCATCCAAGAGCAGGGTGGCTCAAACCTTTATGCCTTCGTGGGGAATGATTCGGTGATTGCGTGGGATATTTTAGGGCTAGCTAAATATGGATGCAGCTGTCAAGATGGGTCAGAAGGCAATCTGGTCAAAGATCCATCTGTTGATCTAAGCAAAATCCTCGATATGAAGTGCACAACGCCAACGGGTGATCTTTATTTTCTCTCTGCCTGCATTGTCCACGACAAATGTTATGCTTCATGTGGGGTGGACAAGGGCCTTTGTGATGCGTTTTTCCTTGCTCAAATGTCTGTTACGTGCCTGAGTTTTTCAGGTGCGAAACGCGAGGCTTGCTTTCGTGCGGCCACGGTCTACGCGGGAGCGGTTGAAGCTTTCGGGGATGGTCCCATGGCTGGTAGCCAGGGGTTCTCGGCCCTGCAGTCAGCTGCATGTGAATGCGAATGTAATTGTGGCACGGAATCCCCTCCAAGTCTTGAGCTGTTGTGATGCAAATCGCCTACCACATTTGTTACTTCTTTCTTGGGATCACTGTGTTTACTAGCGTATCAAGAAGTTCTTCCTCGCCATATTTTGAATTTTTTTTTATTTTAGAATGTGTTTTTTTCCTGCTGGGGTCCGCAGTGATAAGTAGGCTCGGGGAGGGGATCGCGTTTGTATCTCTGCCTGCTATGTCGCTGTTAATTCCATTTGTCGCAGCGATAACAAACCTCTATGCGTCACCTTTTTGGCTGGTTGGGGTATTTTTACTCCTAACTTTATCTTTAGGCGGTATAATCCTTAATAAAGCGAGTCGATGGATATTCGGCTGATAGGCACATGTTGCAACGAAGCTTCGCGAGGGGACAGGCAAACTATCCCCCCACGCCCGATTCGGCGTTATTAGAACCTACAAGCCAACCAAAGCAACGTTGGCACCAGTGTGCCAAATACTTAAAAAAATGAAGTTTCTTCTGCTTCTCGGCGGTTGAACCCCATGTAGTGAGCGTAATCCATTTAGGGGGCAGTCATATTGACAAAGTGATCTCCCTAGCCTTGAAGCTTCGCGAGGGGACAGGCAAAATATCAAGACCTTAAGATGAAATTTCTATGCTTAGTTTTCTTTCTGCTTACTCTTCCCGTTCAGACTGAGCCAGAAGTGAACAAAATCGTTTTCATCGTAGCGAATGGAGAGGGTAAATGGGCTTTTCGCGGCCAATTCGTAGAAAAGGCTGTTAAGAAGGGGGCATCTCTTGGATTCGATCGCGACCTTTCTCTAGAAATATCTTTTCGAAATTTGTC
>JAHDIL010000028.1:10329-10743 GCA_020630835.1 Verrucomicrobiota bacterium | reverse complement strand
GTCACGCGCGGATCTTCTGCCCAATACGCCGCTGCAGACCCGAAAGGTAGAGGTATAAAACGTGGAATCGTCTTGTGCTCTTTCCTAAAGGTAAGAAAGAGCGAACGATGCTCAAATACATTGAGAGAAGCGGACAAATCCCACAAAGGTGGCAGCACGAGCGTGACATCATCGGAAACGCGGGAAAGCTCGTCAAAGAACGCCTGAGGATCCTCTACGTGCTCCAAGGTATGACTGCACAGACAATGGCGGAAGTGATTCGTCGGAAAAGGGAGGTGATAGACGTCGTCCACCTGCACGTAGTTCGGGACATCGGCATGCTTGATGATATCCACATTGGTGCCCCCTCCATCCGTCTTTCCGCAGCAGATATTGAGGTCCCACTTCTCGCGACGATTGCGGATGCGGGCTCCC
>JAHDIL010000028.1:0-10319 GCA_020630835.1 Verrucomicrobiota bacterium | reverse complement strand
AGGCAGGCAAGCACGAGCAAACAGTATAAAGCCGGCGTCATCATATAGCTTCCAAGACAACCCTTCCCTCACAGGGACTGCAATCTATCGTATCTTACAATTTCGTCAGGCTCAGCCGAAGCCGGGAAACATTTCCGTTGCTCCCTGGCTTCTTGAACAGACAGAATGAGCATTGCAGACTGCCTCATTCCCGACTATTGAAGGGTCCGTTCCCATGTCTCAAAAGACTGCTCAGAATTCCCCTCCCTTGGATGCCATCGCCGTTGCCTCATCGAGCACGGAGGACATGCTCGTGGACAGGCAAGCCGTTTTCCGCAGGTTGTTGGGGTATTTTCATCGCGGCCGACTAGCTGCCGGTATTTTTTTTGGGATCTGTGCCGGACTATTCAACGCGGTTTTCCTCCTCGTTCTAAAGTCCATTTTCACCATCGTCCTACCGTCAGCTGAAGGAGATTTGGGCGAAACGCAGAATGAATACCGCCCATTTGAGGACCTTCCTATTTCCACTGATTTTGTGATCAAAAAACCGGAGCTGGCACCGGGCTACGAATGGGTTTTTGTCGCCATCGTCTGCCTTTCCATTCCTGCCTTGCTGCTCTTGCGAGGCGTTTTTCAGTTTCTACATAACTACTGCATGATGTGGCTGAACATGCGGGTGCTGCATCGGCTGCGAGAAGAATGCTTCACCAGCCTGATCAATCAATCTCTCTCGTTCTTCACAAGGGTGAAACAGGGGGAGCTTATTCAAACGGTAGCCAATCAGACGAGAACATCTGCCGATGCTGGTTCGCAGCTGCTCTCTGCCTTCATTCAGCACCCCATCGCCATCGTTTCGATCATCGTGATGGTTATCCTGATGGACCCCCTCTACGCGCTCGGCGCGCTGGTTGTCTTCCCTTTGTGCATTCTGCCGGTAGCGCTCATCAGCCGAAAAGTTCGAAAAGCAGGCGGTAAGGAAGAGCAAGAATCCGAGAGTCTGCTGGTCACACTCCACGAAACATTTGGTGGTATCCGATTGGTGAAAGCCATGGGGCAAGAGAAGTTCCAAACGGACAGATTCAACCAGGGCAGTCTCCGCATCGTGAAATTTATCATGCGCTGGCGCAAGGCGATGGAGATCTCCAGCCCTCTGGTAGAGATCGTCGGCTCGCTCGGCATATCTATCGGCATGGTCTACGCCTGGCTTACGGAGATGCATCCCGGCACCTTCATGACGCTAAACCTAGCGCTGATTAGCATCTATCCGCATGCCAAGACTCTTAGTCGTATTCAGGTTCAGGTCCAAAAGTGCTACGTAGCCGCTGCCCGCGTTTTTGGCTATATCGACGCTCAATCGGAGGTCTCCGATGCTCCAAAGGCCAAACTTTTAGAGAAGGCCAAGGGCGATATCCAACTGGACAACGTTAGCTTCTCTTACCTAATCGATGCCGAACGATCAAAAGCAGCCCTCCATGATGTTTCGATCTGCTTCGAGGCTGGGAAGCGCTATGCCTTAGTTGGAAAAAGCGGATCCGGGAAGTCAACAATCCTCTCTCTCATCCTCCGCTTTTACGATC
Source organism: Verrucomicrobiota bacterium (assembly GCA_020630835.1). GTDB lineage: Bacteria > Verrucomicrobiota > Verrucomicrobiia > Verrucomicrobiales > DEV007 > Arctic95D-9. The sequence goes on along the minus strand of JAHDIL010000028.1, from coordinate 8,763 downwards.
CTAACGAAGGCTCTATAAAGCTGGATGGTCACGACCTAACGCAGCTCAGACAAAACAGTCTACGCAACCAGATTAGCCTTGTCAGTCAGGACACCTTTCTCTTCCACGACACAGTTGCCAACAATCTGCGCTATGGAAATCCGCAGGCTACACAGCACGAGATTGAACAAGCCGCTCAACTCGCTCATGCGGATGAGTTCATCCATGAGCTGGAAGACCGCTACGAGACCATGCTTGGCGATAAGGGGTGTAATCTCTCAGGCGGACAGCAGCAGCGCCTTAGCATTGCTCGGGCTATCCTCCGAAACGCTCCTATCCTGCTCTTAGATGAAGCGACATCTGCTCTGGATTCTCAATCGGAAAAATTCATACAAGCCGCTATCGAGGAGCTAAGCGAAGGGAAAACTGTTATCGCCATTGCCCACCGCCTTTCCACCATTCTCGATTCAGACGAGATCATTGTATTGGACGACGGCAGAGTTGTCGACCAAGGCCCGCACACCGAGCTTCTCGCGCGCTGTGAGACCTACCAACATCTCTACCAACTGCAGTATCAGGACCCCTCATGATTGCGATTGATCCCTCTCACCCACTGACCGTAGCTACAGTCACCCAGCCCATTGATTTTAAGCTCATCGAGGGGAATAGCCCGGCGATAACCCCGGCAGAGGTCCTGGAGTTTCGTGTGGATGAAATGCCCGACAAAACCGAGGCCATTGCGTCGATGGCAGAGCGCTGCCAGGAAGTCGGAAAGCACGCACTTTTCACCGTCAGAATGCCAGAAGAAGGAGGCAAGAATAAACTCTCATCCGAAACTCGACTGGAGGCCTTTGACCAGATCCGCAGCGGCATCGACGGCGTGGCCTGTTTCTTCGATATCGAAGTGGCTTCCCTAGCCGACAATAGATTTAAGAAACTAGCCCTAGCTCTCAGCGAAAACCATAGAGTGATCCTCTCACAACATGATTTTGATAAGACTCCCGATATCAACTGGGAGACGCTACGCGAAGCTCAAGCAGAAATACCTAACTCCATCATAAAACTGGCTTATCGCCTGCATACTGGCTTAGATCTCGGCAAGCTATGCAACGGGGTTACCGACATGAGGAATAGTGGCTCGCTAGTTGCCGCTATGGGGATGGGTGAACTTGGCCCGATCTCACGAGTCACTCTCGCCAGTCTCGGCTCAGTGCTGAACTACGGTTTTCTGAGTCAGAGTAATGCCCCCGGCCAATGGAGCGCCGCGAAGCTGGCCGATATTCTACATCTCATAAAAAGCTGAGGCACGCCTATCGAGAACCAAAGAAACTCTGCGCCGCATCCCGATCTGATAGCACTTGTGCTTTCAGCGCCTCCAGGCCAGCGAATTTCCTCTCCTCTCTGATATACCGACAAAATCGCGTTTCGAGAACCTGCCCGTAAAGGTCCAACTCAGAATCAAGTAAGTGCACCTCGAAGACGAGAGCGGATGCGCCATTCGCCACCGTGGGCCTGAAGCCTAGATTCGCCACGCCCGGCATCCACGAATCAGCCCGATCACCATGCAGGAGTCGTGATTCGACAGCGTAAACGCCACGTGGCGGAGTGATTGTCTGCCCAATTTCTATATTTGCCGTGGGAAAGCCAAGCGTGCGAGCCAGGGCCTGACCGTGAACCACTTCTCCCATAAGGGCAAATGGGCGCCCCATAAGACTTTCTACATAGTCGAATTTCCCCTTCAGGATTTGCTCGCGAATCCGCGTGCTACTAATACGCTCGCCGTCCCAGCTCGCTATTGACGCTCCCTCGATCAGCACACCGCTATTGCGCCCCCACTCCGAAAGCGTGCCAAAAGAACCTGAACGATTTTTCCCGAACACCCAGTCTTTTCCTACAGCAATCTGCTTAAGGCTTTCCGAACCGACCTCCATCCGCAACCAATCGAGGAAAGACTCTCCTCCCAAATGGGACAGCTCTTTTGAAAACGGGATAAAGGCAATATCGAAATTGGGGAAATAGTGCTCGACGACTTTCGCCTGCTGCCATGGAGGGGTAATTGGGATAGGGGCAAAGGCCGGGCGCAGAATCTCAATAGGATGAGGAGAAAAACTAACAATAACCGCGGTGCCTCCGGATGCTGCGGCTCCAGCATCAGCTAGCCGCAGCACTTCCTGATGCCCCCGGTGCAAGCCATCGAAGACGCCAAGAGCACAGTGCAGCGGTCCGCGAGACGCGCGCAAGTCGCCGACTTCTCGAAGCACTCCCATCTCTCTACCCTCTCAACCGCGACACCTCAGAAAGGCTAAGCATTTTTTGTCGCACCTCCTCAGGGTCGCCATGCTTTAGTTCATCAAACGTGACAGAACGCGTCAGGTCGAAACGCCCAGAGCGCGTTCTACGAAGAGCCGTGAGGTGAGCCCCGCAGCCCAAGTCCTGACCTATATCATGAGCGTAAGTGCGCACGTAAAACCCTTTACTCGTGCGCACGGTAAAGTCGACCTCTGGCAGTTCCGTGCGGTCTATGCGGTGGGCTAGCACCGTTACGAAACGGGGCTCTCTAGCGACAACCTTGCCCTTCCGAGCTAATTTATAGAGCGGCACCCCATCTTTCTTTATCGCAGAAACCATCGGTGGTGTCTGATAGAAATCTCCACGATATTTGTCAAAGGCTGCCGCCACTTCTTCATCGCTCAAAGCTGGCACCGGCTTCTCCTCTTCAATCTCTCCGTCAGCATCCTGCGTGTTCGTCGTCTGACCCAATTTCATGGTCGCTTGATACTCTTTATCTTCAGACATCAGGAGATCCTGTATCTTTGTTGCCTTGCCAATAACAAGAATCAGCAGACCAGTAGCCATAGGATCAAGAGTCCCACAATGGCCGATTTTTTTGGTCTGTAGGGTCCGTCTGGCCACAGCTACAACATCATGAGATGTCATTTCCTGACCTTTATCAATAAGAAGAACTCCGTCGGGGGTTTCCATAACTCTACAACAAGAAACGGACAGCTCTAGACTAGAGCTGCCTCAAAAGAATGAGGGCACTTAGCCCGCAATAGGACACTGTCGAGTCACTAAGACTTGCTCGTTAGTTTCAACTTAGATCCCATAAAGGACTTACCATCCATACGGGCAAGAGCATCCTGGGCCTGTTCGAGGCTGGCAAAAGTAAGCTCTGCCTCTTCACCCGCCCCCTCGCGTGTTACTGCCGTGACACTTTCAGCAGGTAAAACATCGGCAAATGCATCACGCAAATCCTGCTCCGTAGCCTCCTTTGCCACCCCAGTAACGCTAAGAGTTTCAGATGTCACGGTCTCTATTTCCAGAGGCTTCGGACGCAGATCTCGATCAGATGGCTTTCCTCGGCCTGAGGAACGTTCGCGCCCCCGTTTTTCGCGACCGCCGTCTCTCGGTCCGTCCTGACGTTTCTCCTGACGATCTCCGCGCTTCCCCTTGCCGCGGCGTTCACCTCTACCATCAGCCTGATCGCGACGCTCTCCTTTAGCTGCCGCTAAAACAAGCCTACGGCCAGCAAGCTGCTGCCCGTGCAAGCCTAGGATGGCCTTGCGAGCCTCGACGAGGCTGCCCATCTGGACAAATCCAAAACCTTTCGAGCGTTTTGTATCATGAAAAACGACGACCTCCGCAGAGCTAACCTTACCGTATTCACTAAAAGCCTCCTCTAGGTCTTTATCTCCCACAGTGTAAGCCAGATTACCCACATGAATGCGAGGCTCCGCCAAACTAGAAACCTCACGCTCGGCCCGCTCGCGCGAAGCTGCGAGAATTCTTTTCTCAGTCAGATCGACAGCGCCGAACGTGACCGCTTTCAGGAATTTTTCGAAGCCTGTTGCCTTGATTGCTGGCGGGCGATTCTTTGAACGACGGCCTTGGCCTTTGCGGCGGCTTGATTGCTGCCCTCTAGGGCGCTCGCCATCCTTCTGAGGGCGAGAATTCGGGTTCTTTTGGTTGTCCATGCGTAAAAGCCGGCATCCTAGAACAGAGAAGCTGATGAGCAAGGGACAATTTATGCCCGATTCCTCGCGCTAAAGGGCGCCTATCAGCCCTTCCTAATGACCAGCCGGTTGGCATCTCCCCGCCCCTTTTCCATTGCCCAAACTTTCATCACATGATCATAAATTTGACGAATCGAGGCCTTCGATCGGAGGCGATACTCAGATGTCCTCGCGTGAGTCGTGTCAGGATAATGCTTCGTGACGAGGGTAGCCCCAGCATCCAACTCTGATCGTCCTTGTAACCGCCCCGCCACTTCGCGCACACGGTTTGTAGCCGTGCTTACAGCCGCGATGCCTGTTTCGGGATCGTAGGGCTCAATATAGTAAAAACGCGCCGTTACAGACCCTACCGTATCAACCGTGCATTCTGTCACCTGCACGGAACCGTCTATGACATAAGTGTGCTCACTAACTGATGAGATCCGATCAAGACGTGCTACAAAGCGGCCGGAACTCGTCTCCACCTCCCAGAAACCAGCTATCCCTTCTGTTTCACCATCTTCGGCTGGCTCTTCATCCTGACCAAAAGAAGGCGCAGAGAAAAGGCAAATAGCGGAAAAGGCACAAATGACGGCGGAGCGTAGATCGAATGACATATCCGTTTTTATCATAGAGAACCCAAACCACGAAACAGGAAAAAGTCTCACGATCAAAAAAACTATAAGAAGTCACAAAGAAAACAGTTCCCTTTTTTTAAGCTACGCTTACCTTAAATCACCCGGAAACTCGCTTACCGCATTTATTGATCTCGAGAAAGGAAATCACTCATGAACGGAACGTTCGTTTCACGCCGAGGGGCACTTACAGCCATCATTACCGGAGCCGCCACCGCGCTCACTGCCAGAGTCATGGCAGGGCGCTACGCCTCCTACTGGAATTGCAGCAATGGTCATATGTATGGCCTGATCGCAAACGGCAACAACCGCTCCCTGTATCTCCCCGCCCCCACGCCCATCCTCTTTTTTTCAGGAAGGAAACAGGGAAACTCTTACGTGGGCACCGTCTACGTCGGGACGCAGCAGATCCCCGTGAGCGGCCCCATCTCCAACAACCAGACTCGCGTGACTCTCTACGCCAATGACGGACGGAGCTGGGTTCTCAACTATTCTCACAAATAGCAGGCGCTCTGGCCACAGGGAAAAGCGTAACGCCCTCGCATGAAGTCCACGCTTTTCACCCTCCTCATCGTCGCCGCCCTCGCACTCATTTCACTCCGTCTTGCGGGATGGTATTCCTACAAATCAGGACCGAAATCAGTCGTCACTCCTGAAAGCTTCGGCGATTTGCCAAAGACACCGAACGTGGCGACCAGCAGTCTGACTTTTGCCAGCGATGAAGAGCGAAAGTCAGCGTGCGCTACCCTGCAGGCAGCGATCGATACCATGGGGCAGACGGAAAAGGTGTCTGAAACAGCGGAGTTGGTTCACTACACGGTGCGCACCCCCATTTGCGGGTGGACCGACGACGTCTATCTCCTGCAATCATCGCAAGCGAACAGCATCCACCTGCGCTCGCAATCTCGCGTTGGCCATTCGGACCTCGGAGCCAATCGCAAGCGACTCGACGCAATCCTTGAAAAAGCCAGCTTATTATCGGACTAGACGCTGATAGGAGCCGTCCATCATGATCTTCAGGCCGAACTCTTTCTTACCCTTGGTCTTAGCATCCCAGCGCTCCGACCAGTAGACCTCCCAGTGCTCAGGCTGACCAGAAAGAGTTTTCGTTTTCAGCACCATCTCGGTGACGTAGACGCGGCCATCAAGCTGACGGCTAGCAAGGTCATTCTGTGCGATAGCAGCTGCGTCTGCGGCTGAAACCGTTGGTTTTGCCAACGCAGTTGAGGTAATGAGACTAAAGGCAATGAAGGCAAAAAGAAGGTGTTTCATGACACACTCAGATTCAACAAAGAGCCGGTATAGTCAAATCCGAGTTTGCGAGCTCGATAACTCCGAAGACACCGCCTAAGTCTGCATAGGATGAGAGAACTTCGACTTGCGTGGCGACCTGTGTGCCTCTCCGCACTTGGCAGGAACAGATCAAAACAGCTTTGGTAAGAAAGCCAAAGGGGGGAATTGAACCCCCGACCCACGCATTACGAATGCGTTGCTCTACCCCTGAGCTACTTTGGCAGATGGATTTGCGCGCCGATACACGCGGAGAGCGAGATAAGGGAGGAGTTGAGGACTGTCAAGAGCAGCCTAGCGAACTCAGGATCCCAGCTTCTCTCGCAAAGCCTCTTGAATCAAGGGCGGAACATGGGACGTAATATCGCCACCAAGTCGGGCCACTTCCTTCACGATACGTGAACTCAAAAAGATCCGCTCCTGACTCGGAACCAAAAAAACGGTCTCCAGACTATCCTCTAAGCTGCGGTTCATCAGTGCCATCTGAAATTCATATTCAAAGTCACTAACTGCGCGAAGACCTCGCACAACCGCGTTTGCCTTCTGCTCGCGAAACAAATCGACGAGCAGCCCCTCAAACCCGAGCACCTGCACGCCCGATATGTCTGCCGTGAGCTGAGAGATGAAATCTACTCTCTCCTCCACCGAAAAAAGAGATTTTTTAGAATGATTAATGGCTACCGCCACAGTCAATCGGTCACATAGATCGGCGGCGCGCCTGATCACATCCAAATGTCCCCAGTGAATAGGGTCAAAACTGCCGGGGTAAAGAAGGTGCTTCATAGACAAACCTCGCCGTCATAGAGGATACGGAATCCCTTTGTCATCCCTGCAAGCGCCCCTCTCCGCAAGGAGAAAAACCTCCACGATTCGTTTTACTATTTTAGATTTCTTGATATTTTATATTTTTTAAATATATTCCAAAGAATGCTCCCTAAATACAGCTTTCGCGCGCTCACTCTTTGTGTCCTGCTCGGAAACAACGCCGCTTTTTCGCAGGGGGGCTCTGCGTTCTTCGATTCACCGATAGGGGCCCCCTTCCGCGGGATAATCAAAAAGCAGCGCCACGGGGAATCCGACTACGCCCCAAAGAGGTCAAGATTTGGAGGTGGTGACAACGAACTCTGGTCACGAACCCCTGATGTGCAGCACCCGCCACAACAACCCGTTTTTACCCAGCCCCAGCTTCCAACAGGCTCGATTTCTGGGTCCCGTCCGCAGCCATTCAAACCAGAGTTTGCGCCTGGGACGCCGCCTACGCCAACGCTGGCTCCGCGCCAGCAACGCCCTCTTGGTGCTACTAATCCTAGCCCTCAGATATCGAGGCCGCTTCCTCAACCTGCCATTGGGAAACAAGGTAGAGGCCTCTTTGACAAAAAGCCTTCCACGACACAATTTCAAGAGGCACCACAATCAAGAGCGAATCGTTCAGGGCCGCTGAAACGCCTTTTTGGGAAAAAGGATAGACCGCTCCCCCCCATAACCAAGCCCCACTCTTTTGCCAACATAGCAGAACAGTCGAGTTCGCCACAACCTACATTTAATGCGCCAGAGCACTCCATGTCTATAGGAGGTGTCCCTCATGGCCCAGAAGCGAGGGGAGGCAGCCTCCCGACCTCAACCCCACCTGCTCAGCCTCGAAACCCAGGCGTAGGTTCTAACGCACAGACCGTCATGGCAACTGCCGACGAGAGTTTCTTCAAGCTCGACGTAAATGAAAACCGAAATCCCAATGCCTTTCCAGTAGCTGCGCAAGAACCGAATTCAGAGCCAGAACTCAGCACAGCTCATCCCCCAAAGATAGAGACCTTCAATACCACCGAAATTTTTGGCACAAGGGCAACTGAAGCGATCGATCCACAGTCGCATTCACCCTCTAGCAAAACCGATACAGGAGTCTCCGAAATCAAGCTGAGTTCGAATAACAGAAAATCGAGCCAAGAGCTGGAAACGCTTGTGCAACTGAAAACGAGCACCGCAGTCCCAGACGCTTATAAGCGGCCAGCTAACCGTCGAATTTCCGACAGCACGTTCTTAGCAACCAACAACGAATCACTCAAGAATTGGCTCACTCAGAGGTTCGAGGTCGACTATGCAGGCATGACCCCAAACATCATTTTCGATCAGGTGCCGTTCAATGACATTTACTTCACCTTCAACAAACCTCCGCGCGGCTCCAAGCACTTCACATTCGCGTCTAACGACATCTCGCGTAAAGAACTGCTCAGACGCATCGCCCAGTATTGGGATTTGGAAATGGATTTTTCCTATGATGACAGCGGCAACCCTACGTCGGTAAACGTCCGCCAGGCAGTAGCCCTAACCGCCGCGGAAGAGGCCTTTCCATCGCCCCTTACGAGCATCACTTTCTGACTAACGAGAGGGGCTCGCTGTCAAAATCGCGGAACTGGAAAGCGCAATTTTGCGCAAGATCATCTCACGCCGACTAGTCCAGATCAGGCTTTGAAAACAAGCCAGTTGTCATGCTTTACTAAGGTATGACGCACCCCTTCATCGGCGATAATTTTATGCTGCAATCAACGGCAGCGCGTGAGCTGTATCACAACTTTGCAGCAAACGAGCCCATAATTGATTTTCACAACCACTTGAGTCCGCAGCAAATGTCCGAGAACAAGCACTTCTCAGATCTAAGCGAAGTCTGGCTAGCCGGTGATCATTACAAGTGGCGAGCCCTACGCGCTAACGGCATTGAGGAAAAATTCATCACCGGTGATGGCAGTCCGCGGGAGAAGTTTGATGCCTGGGCAGCTACCGTCCCACACACGCTCCGCAACTGTCTCTACCACTGGACACATCTCGAGCTAAGCCGCTATTTCGGCTTTGACGGCCTCTTCTCTACCTCAACC
>JAHDIL010000027.1 GCA_020630835.1 Verrucomicrobiota bacterium | reverse complement strand
GGCTATGCCACCGTTAAGCGCTCCACCACCGGCCCCGATAGCAAGTCGACGAAACCCGCCGGATCTTCATCGAGGTGTTCGCAGTTTTCCCAGGCGACGCTCCACCGGCAAGATCACAGGCGGATAGCCTGCTTGCAGGAGTTAGATATTCCTCAAGGAGAAACTGCTCCGGTCGCCACCAACAAAATCCTAACGAAGTCAAGATGGGCTAAAATAAAGTCATCTGCGGATCATCTTCCGCTGGGGCGGGCTCTTCAACCACCTCAACGGGGGCATCTCTCTTCTTAGCTTTTTTCGCAGCAGCTTTTGGCTTGGCATCGTCGCTCTCTGGATCGGTATTCTGACCTTCGAGATTTTTGAGTAATACGCTGGCACGATCAATAATACTCTGTGGCAATCCTGCCAATCGAGCCACCTGGATGCCATAGCTACGATCGGCAGCACCGGGAATAATCTGGCGGAGAAAAATGATCTGATCATTCCACTCCCGGACAGCGACGCTATAGTTCTGAATGCCCTCGCGCGCATCGGCGAGCTGGGTTAGCTCGTGGTAGTGCGTGGCAAAGAGCGCTCGACACTTCACCTGATCGTAGAGATGCTCGGCTACACTCCAAGCGATGGAAAGGCCGTCGTAAGTGGCTGTGCCACGCCCAATCTCGTCGAGAATGACGAGGCTTTTTTCCGTCGCGTTATTGCAAATGAGGGCCGTCTCTGTCATCTCGACCATGAAGGTGGACTGCCCTTTGGCCAGATCATCGCTAGCTCCCACCCGGGTGAAGATACGATCAACGAGACCTATGGTCGCCGACTCCGCCGGAACGAAGGAACCGATCTGTGCCAACAACGTAATGAGGGCCACCTGACGAATATAGGTCGATTTACCCGCCATGTTAGGGCCCGTGAGCAAAGTAAAGCTATGGCCAGGTGCCAGCAGATCTGTGCTGTTGGGAACAAATTTCTCCTCGCCTATATTTTGATCAAGCACCGGGTGACGGCCGTTGACGATTTGTAACGTCTTTGATTCTTCCAACCGAGGCTGACAGTAGTCAAAAAGACGAGCTGTTTCGGCAAAGGAGGTGATGACATCGATCTCCGCCAAGGTGCGCGCTGTCTCCTGAATGGCATCAATGTGCTCTAGCACGGTCTCACGGAGATTGAGAAATTCTTCATATTCCAGAGTCTTTAACCGCTCATCCGCTCCGAGGATTTTGTTCTCCATCTCCTTGAGCTGCGGAGTGATAAAACGCTCGGCATTAGCCATCGTCTGCTTGCGCACATATTCCTCCGGCACGCGGTCCAGGTTGGTCTTGGTGATCTCGATGAAGTAACCAAAGACGGCGTTATATTTGATCTTTAGCGAGGTAATCCCTGTCCGCTCCTGCTCCTGCTGCTGCAATTCAGCAATCCACTGACGCCCCTCCGTCGATGCCTGGCGGAGGGTATCCAGTTCATCGCTAAATCCATCACGAAAGATGCCTCCCTCTTTAAGCCCTGCAGGCGGCTCTTCCGTCAAGGCACGTGCCAAAAGTTCAACCAGTTCGCTGAAATCTCCTAAGCCAGTCTTCCATTTTTCAACGAGAGCTAGAGACCCCATAGCCTGTAAGTGGGTGGCTATGCCTGGCACACGACCGAGGGATAGGCCTAGGGTCTGCATATCGCGAGCGTTTCCCGAACCGAGGCTGAGACGGGAAAGCGTGCGTTCAATATCGCGAACTTCGGCAAAGGACTGCTGAATCTCGCTGAGCAGAAAAGGCTGCTCTGTCAGAAGCTTCACACATTCTTGTCGACGCTGGAGCGGAGCGAGCTCTCGAAGCGGGTGTAGGATCCAATCCTTAAGTAAACGGCCACCCATAGGGCTGTTGGTGCGATCGACCGCCCCGATAAGGGCTCCTTTCACTCCCGCGGAGCGGCTAGTGAGAAGGTCGAGATTCACCTGGCTGGATCCGTCGATGAGCACGAACTCCTCTGTGCTGAATACATCAAGCCCTTTGATATGATCTACCGATCGTCGGAGCTGATGCGTTAAATAGTGAATGATACCACCCGCAGCAGCGATACCAGCGTGCAGCCCCTGACAGCCAAAACCATCGAGACTAGTGACACGGAAGTGCTCCTGCAGCTGGTAGACTGCCTGATCGTAAAGGAAAGCGTAGCTGTCGTATTCCTGAGCGCGGGAGAGTAAATCAAAATCGGCTGCCTGATCATCAGAATACAGCACCTCACTGGGACGCAGACGCACCAGCTCATCTTCGAGGTCGGCTCGATCCTGAAACTCCGCCACGCGGAACTCACCCGTGGTATGCTCGACGCAGGCAAAGCCATAGGCGCCTTTAGCAAAGTAGACAGCCGCCAAGTAGTTAGCGGTGGAAGCATCCAATAGGCTGAGATTGTCAATGGATCCGGCACTAATGATCTGGCGGACCTCGCGCTCAACAATTTTGCCCGGCTGCGGCTCAGAGGTCTGCTCAGCGATCGCGACGCGACGCCCTCCCTTGATCAACTTCGTCATATACCCCTCTGCCGCGTGGTGAGGCACTCCACACATGGGGATGCCGTTACGTTTCGTGAGCGCAACATTGAGCAGCGGCGAGGCCTGCTTGGCATCATCAAAGAAGAGTTCGTAGAAGTCGCCCAATCGGAACATCAGCAGCACGTCCTCCGGCAGCTCTCTGCGGATGCGCTGGTATTGCTCCATCATGGGAGTGAGCTTTCCTTCCTTCTTAGCCATGAGGCAATAGTAGGCAACTGACTAGCCTTGGCAACGCTTCGCTTGCTTGCATCTAAAGAAATCGGAGAGATGATATCGCTTACCCCCTTGATGAAACGATTAATCCACTCTCTACTTGCCTGCCTAGTTGCAACTCTCGCTCTCTCGCCAGAGGCGCAAGCCGGAGAGCCAATCACCGTGACTATCTCCAATGTCCGAGCCGCAAAGGGCGATCTGCTTGTCGGGCTTTACGACTCGAAAACGAATTTTGCCAAAAGGCCCCTGCCTCATTCCCCGAAAATCCGACTAACCTCGTCTGGGACAGTCGTTGCCACCATTCCTGATGTGCCACCGGGGACATACGCTATCGTTGTTCTACATGACGTGAATAAGAACGGGAAACTAGATAAATCCTTACTCGGCATGCCAAAGGAGCCTTTCGGCTTCTCGAATAATCCCACAATTCCGCGAGGTATGCCTGCCTACAGTGCCTGCACCTTCACGATGGGGACGTCGCCACAGCAGATGTCGATCCGGCTGAAATAGGCTGTGTCCTCAAAAAAGAATTACGAACCCAGCGACAAGGCTTGTTAAAAGAACACTCCCGGCAATCCAACCCACGCGCTTGGACCGATGCGCCACGGCCACTACCAGCACAACGAAGCTAATGGAGGCAACCAAACAAGACAGCGCCAATTCCCATGAGTGAAGCAGACTAAGCAACACTAGGATAGGCAGGAAAGCGCCCGCCCCCTTCAGCGGCCCACGAGGCATTTGGGGATCCAACTCTGCCCCATTTTTTCCTATTGGCTGCCAAGATGCGAGTTTGTTTTCCATGAGGCACCATGCTAGCAGCCTCTCGAATAGCTACCAGCCAAATCCTACTCTTGACCTAAGGGGAAAGAGACGGTTGACTCAGTCTCCTTCTCGCCTTGTTTCACCTGAACCATGGAAAGCGTCACCAGTTTCCTCCCCGCCGCCGCGTGCCTGGCCTCGCTCCTGGCTATCCCCTTGATTATCCTCTTTCGGAAGGAGGAATTCCTCCGAGAACTCTGCACTTTTGCCGCTGGTTTCGTGAAGTTCGGGATCGTGCTGGCGATGCTGCCACTGATCCTCGATGGCAAGATTCTCGAACTCACTCTCGTTGAGGGCGTAGCCGGGCTTAACGTGCCTATCGCCTTCCGGGTGGACGCACTGGGAATTCTTTTCGCGCTAGTAGCTTCCTCACTCTGGATCGTGACCTCGCTCTACGCTATCGGTTATATGCGAGGGGCTAAGGAGCATGCACAAACGCGTTTTTTCGCCTTCTTCGCGCTCTCACTCTCGGCTACGCTTGGGGTAGCTTTCGCTGGAAATTTGCTTACACTCTACCTCTTTTACGAGCTCTTATCCCTATCCACATGGCCCCTGGTAACCCACCACCAGACCAAAGAAGCTCGTGCTGGTGGCCGCACCTATCTCTGTTATCTGCTGGGCACGTCAGTGGCTTTTGTCATCCCGGCTCTCATTTTCACCTATATCAAAACGGGTGGGCAGCTCGATTTCAGCTCAACGGCGATCCTTGCTGAGACTGATCTGGGTTTCTGGCCCGGCGCCTTTCTCCTGATGGCATTCATCTATGGGTTCGCCAAATCGGGTCTCATGCCATTCCACTCCTGGCTGCCAGGCGCCATGGTCGCTCCGACACCGGTTTCAGCTCTGTTGCACGCGGTGGCGGTGGTCAAGGTGGGCGTATTTTGTGCTATACGGGTAGTAACCTCTGTATTTGGAGTTGATAAGCTATCCGCCATCGGATCGGCAATCGTCCTCAGCTGGATTGCAGCCTTCACGGTGATCGTTTCTTCTTTGATCGCTCTTACGCAGGATAACCTGAAACGGCGACTCGCCTTCTCCACCATCGGCCAGCTGGCTTACATCGTGCTCGGCGTCTCACTGCTGCATGAATTTGCGGTAAAAGGCGCCGTCCTCCACATCGCGGCGCATGCGGTGAGTAAGATAACGCTATTCTTCTGCGCGGGAGCCATTTATGTGGCTACGGGCAAGAAATACATCAGCCAAATGAAAGGTCTAGGCCGCGAGATGCCGTTTACATTTGGCGCCTTCTTCATCGGGTCTCTCGGCGTTATCGGGCTGCCACCCGCTATTGGCTTGCTCTCGAAATTCCACCTAGTTATGGGGGCGGCGAGCGCAGGACAAATCGCGCTCATGGTCGTCTTCCTCATCTCTACGATGCTGAATGCGGCTTACTTCCTGCCGATCGTTTTCGAAGCATTTTTTCCGAAAGGGCTCTCCGCATCCGACCCGCGACCAACAATCAAAGAGGCGCCTCTCGCCTGTGTTCTACCGCTCTGCGTAACAGCGTTTTTGACAGTGGCCCTGTTCTTTTATCCCACGGTGCTCTTAGATCTAGCTGATCTTTTTGCTGAAGGCGTAGGGATCGGGACTAAGTAGCGACTTTGGTCGCCGTTAACTGCGCCGCTCTATCAAAGAGAAGCGCCAGTTTTCGTCACGACGGAAGCAAAAAGTCTCCCGCGTCGATTCTTTCCGCGAGGCCTTGCCATACTCGACGGTGATGACTGCATTCATTGGCTCGACAACAAGCTCTTTAATACGAAATACGGGCTCTCGCCGCATGCGGACAAAGCAGTGAAGCGGGACATCGCCATGCGAGGCATTCCAGAGCAAAACAGCCGGCGGAAAGTCGCGAACTTCGCCTAGCGCATTGAGCACCTCACGAATCTCTCGACGGGAAAATTTTCGGGTCCAACGGCGAATAGCAGCCGCATTTCTCAAGCGTTCTAAATAGGAGCGTTTGGGGTTTTTTCGCTCGTCCTCCATCTCCTCGATCAGTGCGCGGGCATGCAGCGCCATGGTAGCCTGCAATTCTTCTCGCGACAGCTGCCCCGTCTCGAACTGACGAAACAACTCTGGCGGGGTAGGCAAGGAGGAAAAGTCAGATGAACCCATCGCTTAGCGAGCGTTAGGCAGGAGTCACTTCGTCTGGCTTCACCAGCAGCTGCGAGGGATGTAACTCATGGCGTCTTGTAGCGTGCTCATTACACCCTATGTGGCTGGTGCTTGGTAAGCCACCGTAGGACGGAAACGGTTTTGAACCTAATGCGGTAAAGATGCTGTCGTGAGCAAGTAAACTCTGCTTGATGGTTGGCCAGACAACGATGCGCAGGAAAAGCTGATCGTAAGTGCTGGTCGGGCGAACCTTAGGTTTAAACAATTTCAGCATATCGTTTAGTGCTGGAAAGATGCCGCCTACACCACCCCACATGCCGGCAAGAATCAGCTCTGTGTGGCTGTAAAAATCTCGCATGAGATGGAAGTGCTTATCCGAAGCGAGCCAATCATCCACCGCTACTCGCTCCTTTACATTAACTACCGAATCGATGTCGCGAATGAGAAAGCGATCGACCTTCGGATCGCAAGCCGCGAGAAAGCGCCAAAACAATCCATCAAAGAAGTTCTTTGGAGCCCCCATCTTGACCATCTGACAGCCGGCTTTTTTTAGCTCATCAACAGCTTTAGCTGTGATGGAGTCATCGTGATAAATGCGCGCTTTCCACCCTGGATAGATATCAGGAATGAGGAGGGCATTGCGCATAGCACCATTGAGATAACGAGGGTTACTACCCCAGAGGCTAAAGGCGATAACGTTATTGCCTTCATAATCGAACGGCTTAATTTCCTCCTTGGCTTTTGGAATAGGAAGAGCCTTTTGGAGCGCGCAGGAGTCCTCGTCCTTTAGCTCGAGTGAACGATTGCCTGCCTCTACCGCTTTCTCCCTTTTGCCGATCTGATAGTAGGAGTGCGCTAGCGCATCGAAGGTATTAGCCTTTTTTTCGTCGAGCTCCGCCGAGCGCTCGAGTGATTTGATCGAATCCTCTATGCGATTCAACTTACGATAGAGAACTCCGCAGTTTTCATGCAGATTTGCATCATCATCGTGCTCATCAAGAAGTGTCTCGAGCACTTTCAAGGAAGCCACAAAATCGTTCTTGGTGAATAGATAAAGAGCCAACAATTTAGCATCCTGCGGATACTGTTTCCTGTCCGACTCGCGAACGGCGTTCACGACCTGCACCTGATGGGCTATGGCTTCATCAAAGTTGCCTAAATTTTGAGCCTTCTGCCCTTTCTGGCGCAGCTCTTTGATTTCTTCCAAAGTCATGCACGGAGTCTAGGCGGGCTGTGCTCGACTGGCGAGTCGAAAATCCTCGCTACGTCACGAGAGCGCGGGCGATCTGAAGGTCAGCTGGGGTAGTGATTTTCAAATTTGGGCGCTCGTTCGCAACGATGGCCACCGAGCGGTCTATAGCCTGAAGGGCGGATACTTCGTCCGTCACCTTGAGATTCTTTTCTCTTACGTGCCCGTAGGCATCTAACAGGATCTGTTTCCCAAAGATTTGAGGGGTCTGCATACCCCAGAGGTCCTCGCGCTCTACCGCCTCGCCTACCTTCCCATCCCTCGTCGCTCGCTTCAGGGTGTCGACGATAGGCTGCGCCAATACCGCAGCTCCGCAGTCTAGTGCCACGCGACAGCCATCCTCGATGGCCTCTGCATGAATAAGCGGCCGAGCCCCATCGTGAACCGCGACTAGATCAATCTCCTCACTCACACACTGCAGGCCAGCAGCGACGGAGTCTACCCTCTCGGCACCGCCCTCAGCGTGATGCCGCGAAATAGCAGGGGGTGCGCTACTCCAATCGAGAGTCTCCCAGCGCGCCCTGTCGGTGACAACGATGATCTCATCGACGAAGGCTGCGCAGGATAAAAAGGCATTAACTGACCTTTGCAGCACGGTTTGCCCACTGAGATCTGCCATCAATTTATCAAAGCCCATGCGCTGACTACTACCCGCAGCGACAATGATGACAGACACTCTCATGATAGCAGAGCCAACTAGGACAATTTAGCCATGACGGCCTGAGAGAGGGCCTTGCCATCAGCGCGGCCCTCCGTCTTCTCCTGCAACACCTTCATCACCTGACCCATTTCTTTTTTCGAGCTAGCCCCTACTTCGGCTATTGCCTCATCGACCGCCTTAGCCAATTCATCCGCTGACAAAGGCGTGGGCAGGTAAGCCTGCAGAACATCGATCTCTTCCTTTTCTTTTTCGGCGAGTTCTGGCCTCCCAGCATCCTCATATTGCGCGATAGCATCTTGGCGCTTTTTCACTTCTTTTCTGACAACAGCCATGATTTCTGGATCAGTCAGTTCCGCATCCGCACCGCCTTTTTCGATCGCCGCGTTCTTCACAGCAGCCTTCAGCATGCGGATGCTGGTGAGAGCGAGAGAGTTCTTTTCCCGCATCGCCGTTTTCATGTCTTCCGTAAGTTGTTGAGAAAGTTCACTCATGGTAGCAACTGTAGGCAGGCTTTCGCGTAATGCGAGACGGAAATCTAATCAGCCGCCGCCTCAATCTCCCTTTTTATCAATGAATCTCGCTGGACGAATTTGGATCTGTTTTCTAGGCCTCTGCCTAATCGGAGCAGGCACGATCTTTGTAAATTACCTCTGGGGCGCCTATCAGCGCGCCACCCTGATGGATTCCTGGGTCGAATCCGAGGCGGAGGTGAAGGTATCAAAGGTCGCAGACGGCGGATTCGATCAGAGAGGGCTGCCCAAATATCGTCATGAGCTGAGCTATCGATACAGTTTCAAAGGAGAGAACTATGAAGGCAACCAAGCCCGACGCCTCCCAACAGAAAGTAGTGAGCTGAAAAAGGTAAAGAAATACGTGGATCGCTATCCTGCTCCCTCTATCCGACCCGTCTGGATCAATCCAACGAACCCTGCGCAATCCGTGCTAAAGAAAGATACTAAAGCATCTCTTTATTCGATCTGGTTTCCCTGCCTTTTTGTTATTGGCGGAGTGGGGATGATCGCAAATGCCATATTTCGGAGGCCAAAAGCAGGGTAATTAACTCGCAGCAGCCGATACAATCAACCCCTCAGAGGTTTCCTCTTTCAAGCGCAGCTGCCCGCAGGCAGCATTGATATCATGACCTTTTTCAATGCGAAGGGTAGCAGTGATCCCGGCCTCGCGCAGAACGGACTGGAAGGCCTGCATTCGGGCCTCACTCGGTCGCTCCCATGGTAGCCCTTCCACCGTATTGTAGGGGATGAGGTTCACCTTTGCCCGCAGAGCGCGAGTCCGCTTGGCGAGGATGCGAGCTTGCTCGAGATCATCATTAATGCCGTCGATGAGAATGTATTCGAAAGTAATTTTCTGCTTCTTACTTTCTTTCCACACGGCGAGAGACTGAAAGAGACGATCAATATTGTATTTAGCATTAATCGGCATGATGCGATCGCGCACTTCGTCAGTTGCTCCGTGCAAAGAGATGGCCAGTCGCACCGGCATGGAGACCTGGGCCAACTTCTCGATCTGAGGTGCCAGGCCACTCGTGCTAACAGTAATGCGCCGAGCTCCGATGTTCACGCCCCATTGCCCGTTGAGTATCTCTAGCGCCTTGGTCAGCTGCTTGAGATTCGCCATCGGCTCTCCCATCCCCATAAAAACCAGATTAGAAACGCGCTCTCCTGTCTCCCGCTCTGCGGTCAGCACTTGACTAACAATTTCTCCCGCCGTGAGATTGCGCGTGAAGCCTGCCAAACCGCTAGCACAAAACTTACAGCCATAGGCACAGCCCACCTGACTGGAAACACACAAAGTAATGCGGTCACTGCGCTCCCCCACAAAACTGACAGAAGCGGGGATCATCACCGTTTCCACATAACGACCATCTTCCAGGCGGAAGAGAAACTTTCTTGTCGTGTCTTCCGAGCCTGAGATCTTGCTCACGGGTAGAAGCTCCATGGAAAACGTTTTTTTCAGCTCTTCGCGCAGGGGGACTGCGATATTAAGCATCTCGTCGAAACTCGCGATACGCTTTCGGTAGATCCATTCCACCACTTGTTTGGCACGAAATTTTGATTGCCCACGCTCGCTCAACCACTCTTCCCAGTCCGACAAACTCATTCCATAGGCGGATGGCAAAGGGGGAGAAACGGCATGAGCATCGACCTTCATCGCAGATTCTGACATAACTCCGCTAAACAACCATAGATTGACAAAGTCGCCGTTGGTTTTTTTAAGGTTACCTCTTTGCTTTCCGCGCCCCGTTAAAGGAGATTGGTCATACCCTATCCTTATGGGCAGTAGATCCGTGAGTAGAGAGCTCCCAATGGGACTCCGTTGACTAGCCGATAGTCTGATTACCAAATCATTTTGTTCGTCATTTATGAGCAACAAACCTATTTTCTAATCAAATTACACGAAATTTGAGTAACAAATGACCCTTCATCTCGACCAAGCCACTGTTTACGCATTCGCCCCCCTCCTAGAGCTGGTTCGAGCTTAAAAAAGGAATCTCTATTCCTCTTCAACTTGAACAAGTTCCCAAAAAAATGAGAGGGAACGTCCGTCAGTCCATCGCCCAGCCGTAAGTTGGAGCCCCCTCAAAAAGCTGGCTGGTAAGCTGTCCGCAAAGACCACGAAGGCCAGGCAATAAGGACTGACGGTTGACACCAAGACGCGACAACTGACGCAGTAGCTCAGGCTTTTCAGCGGCAGGTATACGGATCTTCGCTAAGGCCATCGGTTCGCGATCGAGCTGGTAGAGCTCCTCTACCGTCTCCGGCAACGCATCGCTCTCAGGGAGCGGCTGGACGAGATAGGCAGTGTCCTGCGCCCGCATAGTGGGAGACGGATTGGTCGAGTGATACAAATTGAGTTTGTCAGGAGTCGCTTCGTAATCCTGAGAGATCAGCAAGCTTTCATCACCAGGGATAAGACGATATACGACTCCATCCTCAAAATCACGCCCCTCCTGACAGGCAAAAAAGAGCGCGGCTAGACCATTCTGAGTCCAGGCAGATAGGCGCGTAGGCAGGCCATTACGGGCTCCTGCTGTCATCCACTCAAGTTCAGACTGCGGCTCATAATCCAACCCAGACCGCCCGATACGCTTGAACTCAGATAAGAGAGCCGACTCCATATCAGACCATGAGCAAAACTCAGTTTCTTCCAAAGGGAGACGGAGGAGGCTAGGAAGCAGATTCCAGGAATGACTCGCGTGACCT
>JAHDIL010000026.1:6945-10836 GCA_020630835.1 Verrucomicrobiota bacterium | reverse complement strand
GGGAGTCCTGGTAGCCCCTCGGCAACGTCCGGCAGCCAGCCATCTCCCCCATCATCTGCCTTCCAAGTGCGTGCGGGCGAGCAGTTGGTCAACCATACGGTGCAGCGTGGCGACACGCTAAGCTCCCTCGCCGCACGCTACGGCACCACAGTCAGCCGGATCCAGGCGGCTAATGGGATGTCCAGTGACCGCATCTACACCGATCGCGCCATACAGATCCCGACAACTCAGACGGTAACGGGGACGGCCGCTCCGCGACCTCCGCAAACTCCTTCATACAGCTCAGCGATAGGCGGACAGCAGCGAACGGCGGGGCATGCAGCCATCACTGCGCCGGCCCCTTCCTTCCCGGCATCGAATACGCTCCCGAATGGCACGGGCGCCTATCAGACACCGTCAGCTACGTCATATCAAAGGGACCCTAGCACCAGCTATACAGCGCCCTCTCGCTCGGTGGATTACCAGCAATACCCTGCGACACCATCCGGCGCTGCGCGCCCAGCGCCCTATGGGAATCCTTCGCGCCTAACCTTCCCTACCCCGGACTTGAGCCGCTAGGCTATCTGCCTTCTCGATGAGCATTCTGGTAGGGATAATAACGGTTTCAGATCGGGCCTCGGCAGGCACATACGAGGACCACGGAGGGCCCGCGGTTCGAGAGGCCGCCCTCGCAGAGGGATGGGAAGTGCTTGCAGAGGCCGTAGTGCCTGATGATCAGGACCGTATCCAGACGGCGATCAGATCCTTTTCTGCCCAGGGTTGTGGCCTAGTCCTAACCACTGGCGGCACCGGCATCGCCGAGCGTGATGTCACTCCCGAGGCCATCCGCGAGATCATGCGCGTCGAGATCCCCGGCTATGGAGAACTCATGCGGATGAAGTCGCTAGATATCACACCAAATGCCATATTATCCCGCTGTCTTGCTGCCATCGTCGACTCTTCTCTCGTAATCGCGCTGCCTGGAAAGCCTTCTGGCGCCGTCGAGTGCTTAGGCTTTGTGCGAGGAGCGATCCCGCACTCGGTGAAACTCGCGCTGAAAGAGCCAACATCCTGCTAGTTAGGGGAGCAATTTCATGGCTGAATCCATCCTCACCGTCTCCGATCTCACCGCAGACATTTCAGAGCTGCTCGAGGGCAATTTCCACGGAATCTGGGTAGAGGGGGAGGTCAGCAATCTGCGTCGCCCAAATTCCGGGCATCAATATTTCACGCTAAAAGATGAGTTTGCTCAACTCCCTGCCGTCTTTTTTCGGGGGGCAGCCGCCAAAAACCCGGTGGAATTGCGGGACGGCCTGAAGGTGCAGCTTTTCGGGAACCTATCTGTCTACGAAGCACGTGGCCAGTATCAGCTGGTGGTTCAGAAAGCACTAGCTCATGGCACCGGCGACTTACAGAGGCGATTCGAGGAACTAAAACAACGCCTGCAGGCAGAGGGGCTTTTCGACGCGGATCGTAAAAAAGCCCTGCCCGCCTTCCCTAATTCAATAGGTATTGTGACATCGGAGACTGGGGCCGCGCTTCAGGATATGCTCAATGTCTTTGGCCGGCGCGCCCCATGGCTGAAACTTAGCCTAATCCCTGTGAGAGTGCAGGGAGAGGGCGCTGCCCAAGAAGTCTCTGCCGCGCTGGCTCAATTCAACGAATGTGAGACACGCCCCGATCTGATCATCATCGCCCGCGGCGGTGGCAGTATCGAGGATCTATGGGCTTTCAATGAGGAGCCTGTCGCCCGTGCCGTTGCCGCATCAGAAATCCCTGTCATCTCGGGCGTTGGGCATGAGATCGATTTCACGATTTGTGACTTCTCGGCCGACTACCGCGCTCCCACCCCATCAGCAGCTGCTGAATATGCCGCTCCGGATGGGGCGGCTCTTACCCACTCCCTCTCCCGCCTAAGACAGCAACTAATGGGCGCGGTCGAACAATCGCTGCAGGGACGGGCCACCGATAGCGTTAACCTCCGGCGCACTCTCGTGGCCCACGCACCGGAGCGGGTGATCGAGTCTCAAATCCAATCAAACGACTTCCAAGGCGAACGATTGCAGTCAGCCATGTCAGAGCGGCTCCAGCGGGCCGGGGATCGGCTTGCTGCCGCCGGAGATCGCCTCCAACGGGCCCCCATTGATGACCATTTGACGAGAATCCGAGAGCGCATTGACCACTGGCATCAGACCCTGCAGCGTGAAGTTGCTGACAAGCCGTGCGAGATGCGGGATCGCTTACAACAAGCCTATCACCTACTGCAGACGCTGGGCCCGCAGGCAACAACTGCTCGGGGCTTTGCCATGATCACCGCGCAAAACGGCGACCTGATTACCTCGACCGAACAACTACCTGCCGGAACCGAATTTGAAACCCATCTCAGCGATGGAAAGGTGAAAGCAATAGCTCAAGGGTAAGAGGTGAGAGCCGTCGCCTGAATTCAATTCCCGAGCGATCCGATCACAGGACCATTTTTCTCCAGGAAGTCCTCCAACGAAGGATCGGGCTCGACACCAAGCTCAAGAGCGCGGCTATAATGCCGACGCGCCGAATTAGGGTCTGCCGTTTCCTTCATGGCATAAAGGATAGCCAGATTGAAGTGAGCATCACCATAGTCAGGATCAATGCTGACCGCCTGCTTAAAGGCCTCCTCGGCACGATCTACCCAGCCTTTTTGGGAAGAAACAACCCCTAAAGAGTTATGCGCATGAGCGTTGCCAGGATCCAATGAAAGGCAGGCTTCCAGTTTATCGAGAGCTTCGTCCAGATCTCCTTTCATGTAGAGCACACGGCCGAGCAAGAAATGAGCCCGTGAACTCTCATCAGAAACGGCTATGGCCTTCTCCAGATAATAAGCAGCATCATCAAGCTGACTGGTTGCCGTCTTCACCACTCCGAGATTGCACAAGCTATCGAGATCCTCCGGACGATGTTTCAAGTATTCTAAGAATCCAAGCTCAGCTTCTTCCAGGCGCCCTTCGCTAAAATCAGCTCGGGCTTTTTCATCGATCTGGGCCAGCTGTATCTCAAGAGGCGGCTGAGAGCTCACGGCATTCGAGTCCGGGGCGGTATTCGCACCACGCGGCGCAGCGTATACAAGGGTGCCGTTTAGATCTGCTCCAGCGGCGATGCCCTGTCCAGCGAGAGATAGCGTGCTGCGCTCCGAGAATTCGTTATCCGATGCTGCGTCGAGGATCTCCTGAAATTGAGGGGAACGAAAAAGGGCTTTCTCCTCTGGTGTGATTCGCGACCCACGAGCCATATCGTCGACGAGGCTAAGAAGGGTCTCGGAACGCTCCCCTAACTGGTCAAGCTGACCCAAGAGCAATTCCTTAGCCTGCTTCACTTGAGATTGACGACGCAGTTGCTTTAGGACCATAGCCCGCAGCAGTTCATTCTCCTGCCGCTCGAGAGGCGACGCTGCCTGCAGCGATGCCCGCTCCTCGGCGGTGAGACCATTAGACAGCATCTCCAGTTTGCGAGACAGTTCGTCTATGTTTTGCTGGTGACGAAGGTTCTGCTCCATCAAGCGGTCTCTCTCTTGAGCGACGGCTGCAATTTCACGACGTAGCAGCTGAATATCGGCATCCTTTTCCTGGTTAAGCTCAGAAAGACTGGCCGCTAACTGCTCTGCCCGATCCAGCTGATCCATCAGCTCGCGGTTGCGGTCCATCAATTCCTTGAGAGCCTTACCCCCGGAGCCAGAGCCCTCGACAATGTCGACAAGGTTGTCGCGCTCACGCTCGACCTCGTCCATGCGAGCCTTAAGCTTGGCGATCTCTGACTGACTTTCATCGAGAGCCATCACCAGGGCTTCATTGCGGCGGGTGGCCTCCTCCAACTGCTCCATCGCTGTTCGCAAAAGATTTTTAAGGTCCTGCACACGCTGATCGGCACCCTCGCTGCCTC
>JAHDIL010000026.1:4152-6910 GCA_020630835.1 Verrucomicrobiota bacterium | reverse complement strand
GCACCTGCTCAATCTCGCGACGCAGAGCCAGCTCCTTTTGACGAGCTTGAGAGACTTCAAACTGCATAACCTGCAGCTGCTTTTCACGATCCATTACCCGCTGCTGCAGGTCGTAATTCTGCTGCTGCAACCACTGGATGAGCTGCTCTTTTTCCTGCACACCTGTGTGCAGGGAATTTGCCAGAGAGCCCACTGTAGGACGGCTACCCACCCGGGCGTTCGGCACAGAACTAAAGGAAGCATTCGCATTCGTAGGAGCCCAGCTAGGCAACTCGATGTTACCGCTCATCTGCGGCGCATAACCCGACTGTGGCAAGCCCCTGCCCTGGAAAGAAGGGGAAAATGTTCCAGAAGCAGGCTGCTGGAAATTAGGTCCTGGAATCGAGGGCGCAGGCTGAGGGGGAGCCGTGTGGGGAGCACCCCCGGGATGAAAGGTCTGTGGCGCCTGCGGAGTCATTGAGGCCTTCAGCTCGCTGCGCTTCTGATCGATGAGGGATCGGCGCTCACGCACTAGGTCCGGCTCGAACTGAGGAAACTGCTGAGCCAAGAAATCGTAGATTGGCTCCGCCTCGCTATATTTATTCAGAGCCTCCAGCCACTTCCCATTTTCCTCCAGCTCTTCCCCAGCTTTCACCAGGAGGAAAGCCTTATACCAATGCTGCGAAGGCGTCCTAACCTCTTGCGCTGCGAGAGGCGAAAGAGTTAGCAAAAGTGCCAGAACCAGACAGCTCAAGCTCTGCAGGAGCGTGAGAGAGATCTGGCCTTGACGGTTCATTTGCATATGAGAGGGCATAATTCACCCGTAAAACGGCGAATTTACTTAGTTTTCCCTAAGTTTCTGAAAAAAAAAGGGCTTTTTTGCAACCATTAAAAAGGGTTTTTCGAGAAAACTGGTGAAAAGGGGCCCAAAAATCGAAAGAATGCGACTGGCCAATGGACCATATGCTCCCTAGAGCATCCCTTCGAAACGTCCTCGACCACTCCAAATGCTACTCAACGAGAAGCCCCCCCCTCACCCGGTTTCGCCTTCGTGAAAATGGGCTGACAACCGGGTCTTCTCTGGAAGGGGCATACCGTCGGCAAGACGGATCAGGCGCGAAATGACAATCCGGAGATGTCGCTGATCAGGACTCTGGAAATAGGAAAGACTAGGGTGCATAGCTGAAAAGCTAGGGAGCCATCCAGCGGAGATCAGTAAGCACCCTCTCTGAGAGGCTTCGGTCCTCAATTGCTGCCGGGCCAACAAGTAGCAATAAACGGTCAGAGCATCATGAGTCCGCCAGACAAGCAGAGCTTTGGGCGGCACGAAGCTTTTGGAAAGACCTTTCGCTTTTTCGGCAAAAACCCGGTCGAGACCATCCACGAGATCTCCCGAGTTACCCGAATAGGTCAAAATCGTAGGTGATGCCGCCGATCCGAACACCTGCGCTACAGCATCGAGGAAATGCTTTCTCGCGTTCTCAAAAAGAAAAGAGTTTTCCTGTCGGATGACAAACAGCACTTCATGCCCAGCAACTCCCTCCTCTGCGAAACGAGCTAAGGCCTCGGACATTAATTTTGCCTGATTGGTCTGCACGTCAGGAATCGGCAGATCAGGATCACTCGGCCCGAGGACCAAGCAGCGCCCTTTCTGGTTTTCATGAAACCAACGCTGCGCTTTCGGCGGACATCGATGAAGCAGCCAAACGGGGCGGCCAAAACGTCGCACAAGCTTTTCCAGCTTCGCTTGCGTCGCCTCCTTTTCGCGCAGAGACATCGGTAAAAGGATTGTTTCTACGCCTTTCTTACCCAACCCAGCCACCAACTGCTGAATGAAAGGCCGCTCGTAAACGAGCACGCCTTCCGATTCTGTGTTCGTCAGAATCACTACGGAGCGATCGGCCGAAATTTGTTTCCTTTTTCCGGACAAGACATGACGCCGTTTCCCCTGACTAGATTCAGAGATAATCCTCTCGGACTCAAGAGCGCTCAGGGCATTACGCATGGTGCTGCGACTGACCGAGTAGTAGGAGGCTAGGACGGACTCACCTGGCAGCTCACTGCCCCACACACCAGTCTGAATATCCTGCCGCAAACGAGTGGCCAAGGACTGCGAGAGATTTTTCGGACGACTTCCCATCTAACACAATCTACAACTCGTCCGTTTTCCAGACAAGCCTTAAACCCTTTCCGTTTATCATTTGAGGCATGAAGGTGTAACCATGACCCAAAACACCACTCATCATGACAGCCCTCCACGAGCTCGCCTTACGATGGACGAACCTCGGGTGCTGTGCTCAGAGCTCGCAGATCACATCGCCTCTCTTCAGCGGCGAAAAAAAGCGCTAGGTCGCCGATTGGTCTTGGGATTGGCCACAGGTTCCTCGCCGCTCCCCCTCTACGACGCAATGATCAATCTGGTGAATCGAGGTGAGCTGTCTTTCGAAAACATCACTACCTTTAACTTGGATGAATATCTCGACCTGCCTGACCCCCAAAAGAGTTACAAAACCTTCATGTGGGAGCATTTATTTTCTCAAGTCGACATCGATCCCGGCCATGTTCATCTTATCCCTCAGCAAACGACACTATCAAATGCCCCAAAAGCAGCTGAGGCTTATGAACAGGCAATCGCCAAGGCAGGAGGCATTGATCTGCAGATTCTGGGGATCGGCCGAAATGGACATATCGGGTTTAATGAACCGGGCTCCAAAGCCGAGACACGAACTCGTCTAGTGGCCCTAGACTCCGTTACCCGGCAGGATGCTGGGTCCGGGTT